>JASJDD010000207.1 GCA_030065735.1 Crocosphaera sp. | reverse complement strand
ATCTTTTCTTTTAAGGTAAATTGAGTCCAATCAGGTAATAAATTAGTCACAGAGATTTATATTTGTATTAATCTTCTGTATTATAAGACTCATCTTCTGGGGGGATCGTTTCTCGAATTTTGTCAAGGAGATGGAGCATTTTATCACCTCTTTCAATACCATGATCCTCAACAAAGGTCACTTCTGGGGCGCGTCTTAAACGGATACGGTGTGCTAATTCTTTTCTTACATATCCTTCTGAAGATTTTAACCCCTCCATAGTTTCAATTTTTGCTTCTTCTGTACCGTAGATGCTGACAAAAATTTTAGCGTGTTGTAGATCCCCAGAGAGATAGACATCGGTTACACTCACCATTCCCGCACCAACACGGTCATCTTTGATATCAAACAGAAGCATTTGAGAGACTTCGCGTTTAATTAACGAGGAAACGCGAGAAACCCGACGACTATTAGCCATGTTCGCCCCCTTTCTTTGACTAATGTGGGCAATATTTAGGGTTTAATTAACCACTACGCTACATAGTATAGCAATCAAAACCCGTCTAATTTTCTTTAATGTATAAATTTTTTTCTCTCTATGAGAAAATTTCTTTAGTTTATTTGGGTATCAAGCGACTAAACCTACAATTTCTTGCCCACATCTACTTAAAAAATTTGTTTGCGCTCTTAACAAATCATCAAAAGATAAAGGTGAGTTGATAGAGTTTTCTAAATATTCATAAAGCGCAGTCAGATTCTTAGCCTCTTCTATGTTTTCATTAAATAGTCTCAATGCTTCATACATAGCTTAACAGTTCAACTAATTTATTAGTGAGAGATTGAAATTTGATTTTAAATTGATCTCTTCTTGTTTTCATTCCCTCTAGAACAGTTCCTGTCTCATTAATTTCATTATCTGTTAATTCAAATACAGGAACTTCTGCTTGACGAGATTTGGGTAATAACCCCTGAAAGTCTGGTATTTCATCAAGACAGTATCCACTATCAATAAATTTTTGTGTATATTTTTCTCGCTCAAATGTCATTCCTACTTTAGTAATTGCTTCAAAAAACTCTCCTTTAATTGTTTCTTTAATTTGGTCAATATTATCTCTATAAGGTTTTGCTGCATGTCCATTACGAATGTTAAAACGCTGAATTAAAGTCCCTAAAAATTTAGGTTCTCCTTCTAATAATGGATAAGCAGATTTAGCGAAAAGAGAGATAGCATTTTTCTTCCATAAAACCCATTTTGGTAAAACAGATTTTAACGTATTTATAGCCATTATTGAAAACGGATCTGGGTTAGTTGGAATAATCAGAGAATGAGATGACAAAAATAAGTTTTGATTAATTGCGCTTAATCCTGGATTCAAATCAATTAATGTATAGTCAATGTTATATTTTTCTTCTGTTAGTTTTATTAACTCAGAAAAAGCACCAGGCAAATTTTGTAACGTTGCGATAGCATTATTTCCTGTTTGAGCAAATGTTAAAGCAGCATCATATTCTGATAAATTGGCATGTCCTGCAAGCAAATAAAGAGATGATGATCGAGTCGGGAAAAAACAATTAACCGCTTTAATCGGATAAGGTTTTCCATCAAAAGCAACTTTAACTCCATCTTTAATATTATCTTCTTTCGTTGTATCATCTAGATAATATTGATCAAATTTATCACCAAGTATTAAACTCGACAAATTACATTGCGGATCGGCATCTACAACTAAAACATTACTATTTTTAGACAAGATCCATGCAATATTATAGATAGAAGTTGTTTTACTAACTCCACCTTTATGATTAAAAATAACGATTCTCTTAGCCATACATTTTTACCTCCTATTGAATTAAATTAAAGCGATCGCTAATCAGTCAAACCTATGATTATTTCTTTAAAGCTAAGGTTAATCCATCTGCAATAGGTACTAAACTTAAGATAATTCTTGGATCTTGATGCAGTTTTTTATTCAAGTTTCTAATTTTTTGAGTACGGTTATCTTTTATTTCAGAATCAGCTACTTTTCCACCCCATAATACATTATCAATGGCAATTAATCCCCCTGGTTTAACTAACCATAAGGCTTTTTCATAATAATTATCATAATTACTTTTATCAGCATCAATAAAGGCAAAATCAAAGGTGTTATTTTGTCCCTCTGTAATTAATTGATCTAAGGTTTCTAAAGCAGGGGCCAGACGTAAATCAATTTTATGGCTAACCCCTGCTTTTTCCCAAAACTTTTGAGCTATTTTTGTTGTTTCTTCATCCACATCGCAAGCAATAATTTGACCATCAGGGGGCAAAGCTAAAGCAACGACTAAGGCACTATATCCCGTAAAAACACCAATATCTAGAGTTTTTTTTGCTCCCATTAACTGTACTAATAAAGCCATAAATTGACCTTGTTCTGGTGCAATTTGCATGATGGACATGGGATGTTTTTCTGTTTCTTGTCTTAGCTGTTTTAAAACTTCAGCTTCTCTTACAGAAACTTGTTGTAAATATTCATATAAATTAGATTCTAATCCTAATGTTTTATTAGCCATTTTTCCATTTCTAAATTCTGCATTCTAAATTCTAAATTCTTTTAACCGCCACCAACAATAGTAACAATTTCTAAGCGATCGCCTGTTTTTAAGATAGTATGATCCCAATATTGCCGATGTAAAATTTCTCCGTTATATTCAACAGCAATTAAGTGAGGATTGAGTCCCATTGCTGCTAAAAATTGGGGTAAAGTGCTTCCAGATAAACAGGTTTTTTCCTCTCCATTAATTTGCAATGTAATTGTTTCTGTACTATTCATCTATTACTGTACCTTTAACTTTTTTAGTAATTTTTGTGTTGTTTTTTTAGGATCATCTGCTTCCATGATAGCACGAACGACAGCTACTTGAGTAGCTCCTGATTCTATCACTTTTGTAACATTATTTTCATCAATTCCACCAATAGCAAACCAAGGAATAGGAGAATGACAGGCTGCATATTTCACATAGTCTAAACCGGCTGGCTGTTTATCAGGTTTAGTGGGAGTTGCATACACAGGACCAACTCCAATATAGTCAGCCCCTTCTGCAACAGCTTTTGCCATTTCTTGGGGGTTTGTGGTTGAACGTCCGATAATTTTATTAGGACCTAAGATTCGTTTTGCGAGGGCGATAGGGATATCTTGTTGTCCTAAATGAACTCCATCTGCATTAACTTCCAAAGCGATATCTGCCCGATCATTAACAATAAATAAAGCGTCATATTTATGGCATAATTCACACAATTTTTGACACATTTCTAGACGAATTATATCATCTATATTTTTCTTTCTATATTGAACTAAATTTAACCCACCTTGTAAAGCAGATTCGACAATTTTAAATAAATTTTCTGTTGAAGAAGTCACCAAATACAAAGCAGCATTTGTTAATTTCTGATAACGATAAGATTGTAATAATTCACTCTCTAATGTATAAACTTGATAACGAATTTTTTTGAAAGTATTTCCCATATTAGGATCATAAAGTTTGCCGTATTCTTCTAATACCCTTAACGCTTCTTGAATCCGACATAAATTAGCTTGCAGAAGTTGTTCAATTGTCTCTCTTATTACTTCTTGAGGATGGGATAAATCGGTTCCAGGATCATCAGGAGTATTTCTAGCCATGCGTAAGTCCAAAGTATGCCAATGGGCAATTTCTTGACGCATTTGCTTACACTTTTCTGACCAATTACTATTTTCTAATCCTAAGCGACACCATTCTTCAATTACCCTTAATCCTTCCCTTGCCCGATCTAAATTAGCATCTAAAATACGAGAAATCGCTAAATTTTTATCCATGTTTTTAGCTAGACTATTGTTCATTCTATTTTACAAAAGGTGCGCTGCTGAAATAGTAACGCACCTTAATTTTAATTCCTGTCATCAACAGTTATTTTCAAACTAGAGATTAAGCTTCAACTAAACAAATAGCTGCTCCTAACCCTGCGGCCATTTCTTCGGGGGTAATTTTGCCATCATGGTTAATATCAATGGCATCAAAAACTAAATCAGTCCCTGCCCATTCTTCACGGGTAATAAAGCCATCTCCATCTAAATCATAAACTCGGAAAATATCAGCCGCCGCGCTATTAACTGTCGTTTCTCCTTCAAGACGGATTAATCTATCTTTGAGCATTTCTTCTAAGGTTTCTAAGGCTTTTGTAAACCCTTTGATGCCTTCATCTAACTTTTCATAAGCCATTTTATCCTCCTGGTGCATCTTATCAAAAGTTGCTTTATCCAGGGCAATTTTTTCAATGTCCATCTTAGCAGCAGCTTGAGGATCTAGCTTACGGGGCAATGCTTCTTCAGTGGAATTTAACTGGTCTAATAACTTCGGAGAAATCGTTAATAAATCACAACCAGCCAACTCACCAATTTCTCCAATATTACGGAAACTTGCTCCCATTACTTCGGTTTTGTAACCGAATTTTTTGTAATAATTGTAGATGCTGGTAACGGACATGACTCCAGGATCTTCTGTGGGAGCATAATCTTTTCCTGTTTCTTTTTTGTACCAGTCTAAAATACGACCAACAAAAGGAGAAATTAAAGTGACATTCGCTTCTGCACAAGCGATCGCTTGGTGCATTCCAAATAGTAAGGTTAGGTTACAGTGAATCCCTTCTTTTTCTAAGATTTCGGCTGCTTTAATGCCTTCCCAGGTGGAAGCAATTTTAATTAAAATGCGATCGCGGGAAACCCCAGCTTTTTCGTATTCGGAGATCAAATAACGGGCTTTTTCAAGACTGCCTTTTGTATCATAAGATAAACGAGCATCGACTTCTGTTGAAACTCGGCCGGGGATAATTTCGAGGATTTTTAAGCCAAAAGCAACCGCTAAACGATCAAATGCAAGGGTAACCACATCCGATTCATCAGCCTCTTTTCCTAACTCTTTCCTAGCGGTTTTTAAGGTATCATCCACAATCGATTGATATTGTGGCATTTGGGCTGCTGCGGTGATTAAAGAAGGGTTGGTTGTGGCATCACGAGGGGTAAAGGTTTCAATCGCTTGAATATCCCCTGTATCAGCAACAACAATGGTAAATTCTCTCAATTGTTCTAATAATGTTGCCATATTTACTCCTTAAGGTAGAGGTAAAAATTCCAAAATTTAAGCAGATAACTTAAGCTTAATCAACCCTGATCATGCTATCTTTCTAACCATATCAGCTACTGCTTGTCTCGATGGATAATTTCAGAAATTCCTAATCATTTATTCTTCTTTTTTTCTAGCTTAATTAAGATTCGATTCTAAGATTTCGACCGGTTTGATCTGTCCGATAAACCCAAGTGGTTTGACCATCAGTTATGGTAATTCGCCATCCTTCTACTAATGCTTGGGTACAAAATTCATCGGGTTGAGCTAATCCTAAACACCCATCAGACCAAGTTTTAGCCTCGGTTTGTGCCAGTTGTAAGTTATCAGAACTAATGGTATTATTCTTAGTGATATCATTAAAAACAGCATCAATCACTGCTTGAGGGGCTTCGGTATTATTATTCATAGTTTCTTGAGGGATAGTAGGTTCAGAAGTGGGTTGAGTAACATTGGCGTTGTTTGAAGATTGACACCCCCAAACACTAATAAGAATAATTAAACAGCAATAAAGACAAAACTTTCTCATTCAGTTCTCCATAAAAGCCTACGCCTAAAAGAATTTTCCTCACTACAGGCATACTTTACCTACACTTTTGGGAATTCTTAAGATATACAAGACCATATCCTTAACGATCCCTATGTCTTCTTCATGGTTTTCTAGTCAACCAGGATTACTTGCACAAACCACAGAAAATCCCTCCTTCCCTTCTGTGACCCCTTCTACTGGTTCTCAGGGTTCGGGTGGAGAACTGTGGATGATTAGCACTATCATTCTGTTGATCATCCTAGGGATTTTGATTGCTTATGGTCAATGGCAACTACGGCAAACAGCAAAAGCCTTGAACTTTGAAAAGTTTAAAAGTAAGGATCTCAAAAAAAAGTTAAAATTAGCTCTCGTTACCATCAGAAAAATGGAACAGAACCCTGATTTGGTTCATGCAAGGGAATTTAACTTAGACTATTTGCGAATGCGTATGGATGAAGAGGTCTTTCATTATGTGGTTGTTAATCAAATAAAAATGAAGATCACTCAATTAATTGGTTCGGCCTTGCGTCCGAGTACAGATAAAGTGCAGGCCGGGGTCATTACAGGGGGACGGAATATTGATGAAAGTTTTGATGTGACATACGAGGTGGAAACCCAAGACGGAAAGTGGAATAAAGGAGTTTTATTTCGGATTTCCATTAAATTGATGAAATTACCCACTCAGTCTAGTGCTTCAACAGTCACTCAGATTATTGAATGTATCGAAAACTTTTTATCACCAATAACCAGCAATGACCACTGGCAACCCGCAATACAAGGACAAGTGGTTTTGATTAGTTGGGATCAAAAAGCCAAACCAACCCCTTTATTAGTTTTAGAACAATCAGAAGAAGGACTTAATATTACCCCAAAACATCGTGTTTATTCTCATCTATAAACTTTATTGTTTACCGAAAACGGGAATGTTTGAATACTATTTTTGAAAAATTTATGGTATAGTTCAAAAATACCTTGTAAAAGATATATTTGTATTATGAAATCAGTGAGTATTGCTGAAGCGTCTACTTTACTAGAGATAAGTCGTCAACGGATACAGCAACTTATTTGGGCTAAGCGAGTCAAAGGAGCTTATAAAACAAAGAAAGGTTGGCAAATTCCTCTGTATGGAGAGATGCCTCGGATTATTAGAGGAAAACGAGGTAAAAAAGGAACATGGCGAGTTAAACGCTCTGAAAAACCCACAATCATTCATGTCAATAAACATAAAATTGCAGCGAATCACCACAAAGAAATTAAAGAACCTGTCATTGCTCTGAGAAGAGGCTCAAAAGTGACCTATTGTTCAGAACTATCTTTTGAAGGAAAATGCAAAATTGTCTATCGACCAGATAATAAAAAACTGAACGGTGGTGCCAAAGTCTGGATAGAAGTGGACTCTAGCACTGAGATTAATTTGAAGTCAAAGAAATATCTTACCGATTCATGACTGGGGATTCGGTTGAGTGAGTGTGAGGCCTGTGGGATAGGATAGTATTAGTATAAGGATGGAACAAGCCATGACCTTAACGAAGTCAGAAGTCAGAAGTCAGAAGTCAGAAGTTCCTCACTGCGTTCCGGCGCTATCGCACAGAAGTTGTTTTTGAGACAAAGATTTATGCTCCGTCTCAAAAACTGTTCGCGGCTCGACTGAGCTTCGCCGAACGTCCTTCAAAGGCGGGGTTTTAGACCCAATTATTTTCGATAAAATTAGGGCTAAAGTTCAACTCTGGGAACTAATTTTAATCTTATTTTTGAGTTGGCTTGACTCTCTTAAGTCTTCTAACTGCTCAACCAAGTTACACCACTAGACCAGGAATTATGATAGCGACACCAACCAAAACGCCTCACACGGGACAAGACTACCTACCAAAAAACCTCACCCAGACAACAGAGCGATCGCCTAACCAGTCTTTATTACCCCTAACCGCTAAAATTAATCATCATGATCATTTGGAAATTGCTGGTTGTGATCTCAAGACCCTGGTTGAACAATTTGGTTCCCCCCTCTACATCCTCGATGAAACGACCCTAAGAACCGCTTGCCGTCAGTATCGAGATTCCTTTCAAACCTACTATCAAGGGGAGTCTCAAGTTATTTACGCCTCAAAAGCCTGGAGTTCCCTAGCTGTTGTTGGAGTGATCGCTAGGGAAAATTTAGGCTTTGATGTGGTGTCAGGGGGTGAACTTTACACAACTGAAAAAGCTTTAGCACAACTAGGTTGTTCTTGTCAAGAAATTGCTCAAAAAATTTACTTTCATGGCAACAATAAATCCAAAGCAGAACTCCAACAAGCCCTAGAAGTTGGCTGTACCATCATCGTTGATAACTGGTTAGAACTACAAACCCTCACCCAACTTGGCCAGAGTCTCCCTAACCTAACTATTCCCATCCTCATCCGACTCACCCCAGGTATTGAATGTCATACCCACGAATACATTCGCACCGGCCACTTAGACAGTAAATTTGGCTTTGATCCCAATCAACTCAAAGCTGTCTTCACCTACATCACTCAACACAAATCCCTAGATTGTCGGGGGTTACACGCCCATATTGGTTCCCAAATCTTCGAGAAACAACCCCACCAAGACTTAGCAGAAGTCTTAGTAGAATGGTTAAAAATAGGACAAGAATATGGACTTAGCTTATCTGAATTAAACATCGGTGGCGGCCTAGGGATTTGCTACACAGAAGACGACGATCCCCCCAGTATTGAAGAATGGGTCAAAGCCGTCAGTGAAGCCGTTATGAAAGCTTGTCAACGCTGTGGACTCCCCCTCCCCAAACTGATTGCTGAACCAGGGCGATCGCTGATTGGTTCTGCTTGTGTGACGGCCTATACAGTGGGGAGTCGCAAAGAAATCCCCGAACTACGTACCTACATTGCCGTTGATGGGGGAATGTCCGATAATCCCCGTCCCATTACCTACCAATCCTCCTATCGTGTGGTACTCGCTAACAAAATGTCAGCCGAGATCAGCGAAACCGTAACCGTTGCTGGAAAACACTGCGAATCAGGAGACATTTTAATTAAAGACGCTCAGTTGCCTCAAACCCATCCAGGCGATATTCTAGTAATCATGGGGACAGGAGCCTATAACTATAGTATGGCTTCCAACTACAATCGCCTGCCCCGTCCGGCAGCGGTTTTAGTCCATAATGGAGAAGCTAACCTAATCCTACGACGGGAAACCTACGACGATCTCATTCGACAAGATTGTTTACCCCAAAAGCTTCTCTCCTAATTCCCTGATTCTTCACCCCTTTTTGTTCTCATTGAGCATCTATCTTGTCATCTTACTTCCTGTCAAGTCAGCCTCCTGAGCAACACTGGACACGCCCAGACCTAATTCCAGAGCTAATTCATAACAGCATTGATATCGGTTTAGTGCTACTACTAACCTATTTGATGCTTCTCGCGATTGGCGAGCGTCGTACCCTGTACATGGTTCGGGGGCTTATTATCCTCATGTTAGCAGCAGTGATCAGCGAAAAGCTCCAACTGACACTGCTACAATTTGTCCTGGAAAAATTAGTCTTGGGAGCAGCTGTCGCTATGGCTGTGATTTTTCAAGGAGAGTTTCGACGATTTCTCGAATTATTAGGACAAGGTAAAATCTTACAATTTTTCAAACGAAAACCCACCACAATCAAACCGAATAATGTGGTAGATGAACTGGTAGAAGCCGTCAGAGAACTTTCCCAAAACCGCACAGGAGCATTGATTGTCATTGAAACCACTGGCTCGATCGATATGAGAGTCTTTGTGGATCAAGGTGTACCCATTGATGGAGAAATTTCTAAAGCCCTTCTACAAACCATTTTTCAGCCTAAAACCTTACTTCACGATGGGGCGGTTTTTATTCGGGGTTCTCGCATTATCTCCGCCGGAGTCATTTTACCCCTCTCAGATAAAACCTTTTCCCGTCAATTAGGGACGCGACATCGAGCCGCTATGGGTATTACGGAAACAGTCGATCAATGCCTATGTATTATTGTCTCCGAAGAAACCGGTTCAATTTCCTTAGCGGAAAAAGGAGTCTTGGATCGTCCCCTAACTAGCAGTAAACTAAAAGAGCTACTCGACAACAAATTTGCCTTACTTGTTAAGGGAGAGTCCGTAGCTCCTGGATGGGGTCTTCTCAGTCGTGTTATCGGCCCAGAGGGAAGACGCTTCTTACAAACAACCTTTCGTCTATTGTCATCGAACTCATCAGAAGAGAAGAAATGACTGTTAAACAGCCTATTGTGTTAAAGGACTTACCAACCGATCTCGACCCAACCCGTCTTCCTCAGCATATCGCCGTCATTATGGATGGTAATGGCCGTTGGGCCAAACGTCGTGGCCTCCCTCGTATTATGGGGCATCAACGAGGGGTGGATACCCTCAAAGATTTACTCCGTTGTTGTCGGGATTGGGGTATTCCCGCTTTGACAGCCTATGCCTTTTCTACAGAAAATTGGGGACGACCTCTCGAAGAAGTAGAGTTTTTGATGACTCTATTTGAAAGGGTTCTACGCCGCGAACTTCAGGAAATGATAGCTGAAAATGTCAGAATTCGCTTTGTGGGAGCGTTAGATGTTCTACCTCCTTCTCTACAGTCAGAAATCTTTCGCTCCATGGAAGATACAGAAAATAATACAGGGGTTCAATTTACGGTAGCCACCAATTATGGTGGCCGCCAAGAAATTGTCCAAAGTTGTCGGGCGATCGCACAACAAGTTAAACAGGGATTACTCAATTTAGATGATATCAACGAAAATTTATTTGAAAATTATTTGTATACTAAAGGTATTCCTGACCCTGATTTATTAATTCGCACCAGTGGAGAAATGCGTATTAGTAATTTT
>JASJDD010000206.1 GCA_030065735.1 Crocosphaera sp. | reverse complement strand
TGCCTTATTATCGATAATTTTACTCTTCTGCTATATATTAAACCTCCTGCCTACTGCCTTTCCACTCCTGCCTCAGACAAAATTAGGATTGAGTTTGAAGGTGCAAGATGTCAGTTATAAATAATAATCGATCTTCAAAACCCAGATATAAGTGAACTTATAAAAATTATATAAAAGTGAAATTATCTTTCCGAAATGCTTATTTGATACTTATTTAGAGATATACTGAAAGTTATCAAGTTTAGAGTCATAGTAAAAATTATGGTAGAAAATATTGTAAAATTTATAAAAAACAATCCTAAATCTATTTCTCTTGCTTTTGGTTCTGGATTTATCGTCAAAGAAATATATGACAATAATATAGCTGCTATTGCAATAGCATTGAGTGTTCTTATTACTAGCACACTTATAATAAAAGAGAAAGAAAGTGAATAAAAATATAATTTGTACACAATCTAGAATTATGAACAATATAGATCAATGGATTGAAAATAATGGTGTAAAAGTTATTATTTTTGTTGCTTTAGTGTTATTAACCTATTTAATCATCAATGAAATATCAACAAATAATAATAGTTTAGATTTATCAGATATAGTAAATTCAATTATTGAAGTATTATTCGGAACAGTTGCAGTTATGTCAGGACTTTTTACAATTCTAATTGTATTTTTCACAGAAGTATCTAAATGGGGTGATCTTGCTGGAATAAGAACATATGTAGCTATTGGAGCTATTATAGAATTTATTACTTCATTACTGTATATTTTGGATAATCTTAACATAATAGAAACATTATAATTAATTGATACTAATTGATATTAGGTAGTGAAAAAATGAGAGGAAGATTCGATGTTTACTCCAACTCTTAGAATTGTATGTCTGTTTCAATCCTACACAAGATCCTACACAAACCGTCTTTCACAAGTAAATTTTAACGATTTATTGCTAACTGGATGAACAAAAGAAAGTTGATAAGCATGGAGAAAATAACCACAATCTCCAGGAACAATTATTTTTTCTTTTTCCTCATTATTATTAACTTTAGGAATTCCCCCAATAGTATATAAAGGATCACCCAGTAAAGGATAACCAATGGTAGCTAAATGAATTCTAATTTGGTGCGGACGACCGGTTAATATAGTAACCTCTAACAGTGTTTTATGCAAATATCTTTCTATAATACGACATTCACTATAAGCATATTTTCCATCAACTTTTGCCCCATAAATGTAACCTAAAACGGGATCAGGTATTTTTCCAATAGGATGATCAATACTAAAGCGATCAGGAAGATTATTTTCTGGGATTAAAGTTCGATATACTTTCCTGATTTTATATTCTCGCATTTGTTGGGTTAAATGAGAACGGGCGATCGCTGTTTTTCCCATTAACATTAATCCCGATGTTCCCCTACCTAAACGATGAATAGGAACCGGTGGATCGTGAGGATATTGTTTCTTTAACTGCCATAATAAAGTATGTTGGAGAAATCCGCCTCCTGGTAACACTGGAAGACCAGAAGGTTTATTAATAATTAATAGATGATCATCTTCATAAATAAGATCAAAAGACAAAGGAACATCTGGTTCTTGCCAAGGGGGACGATGATAACTTAACCACTGTCCGCTTTGTAAAATAGTTGTAGGACTAACAGTTTCATTATCAAGAAAAACTCGACCGGATATAATTCTTTCTAACCACTGTTGAGAACTAGAGTGATGATAATGTTGGGTATAATATTCTATCACCGTCAAACCAGCATTCTTAGGCTTAATCTGTTCTCGATAAATCCAACCATTATTCATATTTGAACACACCCCAACTAAATCAGATAGATTATAGTTGGGGATTCACTTGCACCCAGAAAGTTTTCAATTCATTTTATCGAAAATAATTGGGTCTAAAACCCCGCCTTTGAAGGACGTTCGGCGAAGCTCAGTCGAGCCGCGAACAGTTTTTGAGACGGAGCGTAAATCTTTGTCTCAAAAACAACTTCTGACTTCTGTGCGATAGCGCCGGAACGTAGTGAGGAACTTCTGTGCGATAGCGCCGGAACGTAGTGAGGAACTTCTGACTTCGTTAACCCATCCAAGGCAACAGGGAACAGGGGACTTGTCACCAGTTAATTGTTGGCCAGAGGTAAGAATTTAGAATTAAGAAATAATTTCATTCTGCATTCTTCATTCTAAATTCACTTTGCCTATTCGTAGGTTCTCTGTTCCCTGCGAGCTTTTTTCCTTCTTTTAGGATCGTGATGAACTTGAGGAAACCCAAGGGGTTTAACCTGTTGATGTTGACGAGTATCTTCAAGTTGTTTTAACTCTGTATAATCAACCCAGTGGATACAATCTACAGGACAAGTATCGATAGCTTCTTGAATGGTATCCTCTTGATCCCCGTCTTGATTGTAAACCCGCGATCGCCCATAATCTGACTCAATATAAAAGGTATTAGGAGCAACATGAGCGCAGTGTTTACAGCCAATACAGGTGATTTCATCGACATAAACCCCTTTTTGTCGCAGTTGACCCCCTAATTCTGGTTCAAAACCCGTTCTTTCGGGGGCATCTCGGAAAATCCCCCCTAGCTCTGGTTCTAACCCAGAGCGTTCAGGGGTTGGGGAAAAATCAGTCATTACGCACTCCAGCGTTGAACAACAAGGCGAATAGAACCATCTTCATTCTTTTGTTGTTGGGCAACTTGAAACCCTTGTTTAGCAGACTCATCAAGAATGGTATGCAGGGCATATCCTTGAGTTACTTTTTTCAAAAATCCTTCAACTGATAAGGGTTGTTGCCAATATTGTAGGTCGGCGATTAATTCATATTCGTTCCCATTCCAGCTAAAACCAATGTCATAGTTATTGTCTTGTTCAACTACAATTTCAGCCTTACGGGTTTGTCCTTGATACCCTCTAACGGTATGAGGTCCTTCTTTCCAGTCGATCCCCATGTCATTCAGTGCTGCTTTGAGGGAGGTTAGGTTACGAATTTGGGTTTTAATGTTACTAAAGTGTGACATATTCTTTGGAATTTAAAAACGTTAAACAGGGTTACAAAATCAGGGTAAATCAACCATTACCAATCGCTAAAAGACGCTTGATTAGTAGCTTTTGTCGATTGAGAAAGGGGTTGCTCATAGTATTGGGAAGTCTTTTCTTGAGAAATGACTCGCCCTAATTGGGCTTCAATCGCTGCTGTCACCTCTTGACAAGAGGAACCTATTATGCCTGTCACCGCTTCTTTGACACGGCCATCAGGATAAATAATAAATTCTAGGGTTTCCATGTTCATGGTTGATTCTAGAATAGGAGTTGATAAGAACGGTAAGGACAGCATTGCTCCGAAGAAGGATTCATTTTGTCCATTTTGCTCAAGATATAAATCTTGATTAACCTTAGCATTATTAATCAAATTTTAGCAAAAGTTCACATTTAATTAGTAGTCTACTCAATTCATTGTAAGTTTCCCTTAACCTTCCGAGAAAAGTCAAGGGAAACTTTTTAGTAATAGTAAGAATTTAACAAAAATACACAGAATCGACCAACTATTCCAGACTGCGGGGATCAAGAGCATCTCTCAAACCATCTCCGAGTAAATTAAAGGAGAGAACCGTAAGGATAATTAAAAGAGCAGGGGGCCAAATTAACCAGGGTTGAAGCACCAAAATGGAGGCATTAGTGGCAACAGACAGTAAATTTCCCCAACTGGGATCAGGTTGTTGAATGCCTAAACCAATCAAACTTAAGACAGATTCAGAGACAATAAAGCTAGGAATGGCTAAGGTAGCTGAGATAATAATATAGGTTGCGGTTTGGGGAAGGACATGACGAACAATAATACGCCAAGGCGTTGCCCCCATAGCTTGTGCTGCTTGGACAAACTCCTGTTCTTTGAGGGACAAAACTTGACCTCGGATGACTCTAGCTAGTCCTGACCAACCAATAAAAGAAGTAATTAAAACAATCAATAAAAATCGTTGCGCACTGGTTAAACTAGGGGGCAGTACCGCAGCTAAAGCCACTAACAGATAAATTCCAGGAATGGTCATTAAAACTTCTACCAAACGCATTAAAATCGCGTCGATCCAGCCTCCAAAATAGCCAGAAATCCCTCCCACTATCATTCCCAGGGGAAAAGAGATAATAATACCGACTAAACCAATAAATAAGCTGATTCTTCCCCCAAACAGTAAGCGACTAAATTGATCCCGTCCTTGTTCATCCGTTCCCAGTAAATTGATTTTTCCTGGTCCTGTCGTCCCAAATAGATGACGATCTACAGGAATACCAGAAAATAACTCTACCTCTTCAAAAGAAGGAGGTAACGGGAGGCGAATTTGCAACAATGGGTAAGTATCACCCTTAACAAATAAGCGAATAGGTGAGGGTTGCTCAAAATCGACATTTAAACTCCGTTTTCCTGTCTCAACATCTGTGGGACTTTGAGTTGTGGGATAGACGTGGGGACCAATAAACTGACCTTCTTGAGTTGTCCAATAAATTTGTGTCGGGGGAAGGAGAGAACCGTCTGCTTGGGATGAGTAAGCATCGTAGGGCGCAACAAAATCCGCAGCAATCACGGCTATGTAGAACATGATCAGTAAAACGGCCCCAAAACGAGCTAGAGGATTATCTTTAAGTTTTTGCCACCAGTTCATAATTAAAGCTTAAGAATTTACTGATAATTATAAACTTAATAACTTCAGATAAATAAAAGAAAATCCCTGATGTTCCTAGATAGGATGTAAAAGCTCAATCTAGGAACATCAAGGTTTTGGATGGCCGTTGTTATTGGTTCAAAAAATTAACCATTTCTGCTAACGCTATTTTGTCATTTCCACGAAATAGATAACATCGTCAAAATGAGGAGAATCAGTTTGTTCCTCAAAAGTCCATTCATTGGTAATCGGATCCAAGATGGGTTCATCTTTAAGAAAGTCAAACTCTACAAAATAGAGAACCATATTATCAGGAAGAGTAAAATCGTAAGAACCATCTCCAGCTTGTTTAATTAAACCTTCCTGGGTTAACTTACTAATAATGGTTGATGATGGATTGGGCATAATATCATTCAACTTGGTATGTTCGCTGTTATCATTAGTGGCAAACTTAATACTCCCTGTATCATTAGCTGAAATCTGATGGGTTAAATAATCACTGCTACACAGGTTGTTTTCTTTGATGTGAGCATTGGCCTCTTGACCTTTAACAAAAGTAGCTTTAGGACCAGTACCGGTTCCGTCCACTTGCCCAACCGTACTGCCAGCACCGACATCCTTAATAACAAAAGCGGTTGAGACATCATTGCTAGTCGTACCGTCTGAACAGGGAACATTAGCATAAAGAACTGTAAGAGTTGCTTGACCCTCTTCTTCAAAGACAATAGATGGATTCACATTATAACGGGGTACCATTTCCCCAGAACTACCGATAACCTCAGAACGGGCATGAGCCATCGTTACCACACCGTACTCCATCTTATCTGAATGACGGGTTTTTTTGGCTCTAATATTGTCTTTGTTGTATCCTAAATGCTCAAATTCATCGAGACTGGTACCAACAATATTAAGTTGTGCTAATTGTTTATCTTCTCGAATACAAGCAAAAAAGCCCGTGACATCTGCTTTGGCTTGGGGAAAACGATACCATTGTTTCCCTTCATCATCGGTGGCAATATAGGTATTCACACCATCACTCTTAGTCAAATCAGGGGGCAAGTTTTTACACTGTTTTTGATCATCATTTAATTCTAGTACCATCATATCCACAAGAGCGGTACTGTCCCAACTATCAGGATTTCTGCGTTGTTGGTCACTATGATCTCCATTACTGGTGAAACTGGGTCCAAAACGTCGAATTACCCCAGGACCACGCCAGATTTCATTCGGGGCAACTTCATCAACATAATAAACCACTCGCTCATAAATTCCGTCAATTTTGAGAGCGAGAATCGGGGTTTTTCCGGGATGTTTTTTAAGAAAGGTTTTGGCGTTGTCTTGAATATCGATCATTTTCGTTTCAATGGTTTTAGCACTACGAATTTCCTCAGAAATAAATTCAGTGGCTCTGTTAAGATCGTATTGCATTTCTCCAGTGGCATTGGCCACTTTATTTTCTCGTAAAATCGTGACTAAACCGAACCCTACCACCATAACAACCACAAGAGTCATCGCAGCAGCAATCATTAATTCAGCCAGAGTCCAACCAGCAGAAGGGCGATATTTTTGTAAGAGTTTTAGATAGATTTTTAACATGATTGTTTCCTTAACTTTCTGTTAATTTTTTACAATTACTCGCACTGGGGGGATTATCAGATGCGTTTGAATCGTAAATGCCTGTCCTCATCATCCCTAGTCCCTGAGTAATAACTAAGCATCTTTTTTGTCCTTTTCCTTTTGTGGGTTTAACAACAATGGTTTTACCAGTACCTGCCATATTCCCTTTAAAAGAAAAAGTCACACCAGTATTCATGGTGCTAGTCATAACCACGTCAACGGTGTTAGGTAATTCCCTTTCAACTGCACCTAAACAACCTTGATTTGCTGGAAGCGTAGGATTTTCAATATCAATCGAAAAATGATCATCACCTGTCTTTTTCTCGATCATAATGGTGCATTTTTTAGAGTTACGGATAGCTTGTTTTTGGGCATCTTGTAAGGCCAGTTGAATTTGATCAAGTCCTTGTTTGACTTCGTCTCCTTGTAGCATTCCCATTAAGCTAGGGGTGCCGATTGCTGCAATAATCCCAGTCATCACTGCAGCAATGATGATTTCTAGGAGGGTAACTCCCTGATTAGAGGGTGAAGCCGCACTCAGCCACAGCAGCCGGAATAACTTCTGTGTAATTTTCGGCGATGATTGATTTTCTACCAGACTCATCATCTCGTAGTTTGTCGCCGTCTTCATCCTTTTGTGGGTCATCTTCGGGTTCTCCAACTCGATAATAAACTTGTAAAACGTCGTATCTGGTACTGCTATCAACTGTTATTAATCGAACAAGACGATAGTTTTTATTGAGGAGATTATTCTGAAAATCTTCGTCTGATGGGTTATCACTGCCGTTCATCAGTATTTGGACGACCACTTTCTTACTGTCACTGGTTTTAACAGAGTCTTTTTTTACTGTGTCCAATACTGGTTGACCATTGGTAAAAAGAACATTACCCTCCGCATCAGTCTTAAATTGCTTAAAAGTTCCTGCCGATGAAAAAACGCTATTGGAATTAATAGCCGGATCAGATTGAGTACCAGTGTTTGGGGTCCCATCAGAATACTTATCGTTTTGCAATAGCTGATCTAATTCTTTAACTAAATCAGCCCCAAAACGGACATCTGGCATTTTGGTACTGTCAAAACGAAAACAAAGTTGCGATCCAGTTTTTCCATCAGGGTTAAGAACTGCACTGTTTTCGATGTAGTCAAGATCCATGCTACTAGCGGCCGCCTGTAATTTTTCAATGTCTTGTTGAATCACAAAGTTAGCTTGAGCTTGTCTTTCTGATTTAATTTGCAAAACAGCGTTAATGGCCATCGCTTGTAAGGTTCCCATTATGAAGGCTGAGGACACTAAAATGGCAATGGTGACTTCAAAGAGACTGAAACCTTGATTATTTTTCAGTTTTGAGCGATGAAGTATTAGAGTAAGTAGTAGTTTGTTCATCGTATGAGTACCTGGACAACAATAAAATTCATGGATTATTATTGGGATTTATTAAAAGGGGTTTAAGTTGGAAATTCATGAGACTTCTGGAGTTGGAAGCGGAGGGAGCAAAGGACAGAACCTATGAATATTCTTCCCACACTCCCCACAATACTGATCACCCCGTTACCCTCCCGCGAAAAATTTCTGTTAAGACAAGCAAGGAGAGCAAGGGATGCAGGGGAAGGAGAGGGAGAAAATGGGACTTCTTCCTCTGCCTCCTCTGCCTCCTCTGCCTCCTCTGCTGACCTTATCTGGAGTGTTTCAAGCAAAACCTACTTATTATTGGTAATATTGTTTGGTCGTAACACTCGCGGGCTGTCCAACGGTCATGGGTGGTATAAGTTCGGGGTTTTCTATTCCCAAATCTAACCATTCTCCGGTTTGTACCACATGGGCTCCACTTTTGCTATTAGAGCCACAGGTTTGATTCCAGGTTTTAATAAAAGCAGTGCCATTAAGACCCCCCTTACCGTTCCCAGTTCCCATCACTCCCATATCAGCTAATGGGGCCCAGAGGAAACCATGAAATTTTTTGTTTCCGTTTAAACAAACAGAAGTGGTGGTATGTCCCCAAACTTGGAAATCTACTGGCTTACAGGAACCCGTACAGTTAGGAACGTCTTTAATTTTTGAAATACCTGTCAGGTCGTCGTTGCCAATATGGGCAATTTGAGTGTTTTTATCAATATCACCGTGAAGGTGGAAAATGACTCTTTGACGATTTCCTTGAGCATTGACTGTTCTAATGGCAGCTTCAACACTGCCAAGATTGTTCGTAATCTCATAATCGTAGATACAAAGTGTTGTGCCATCATCCAGAGTTTGGGTACGAGTTGCTGTGTCCCCTGGTTGAGGAAATACTGTCAAACTGCCATTTTGACTGGCATCAATTTGGGTTCCACAAGTCCCACTACTGCCACTACTACCGCTACTACCGCTACTACCGCTACTGCCACTACTACCGCTACTGCCACTACTGCCACTGCTGCCACTATTACCATTGCCATTACCATTGCCATTGCCATTACCATTATTATTTTTGGGTTTAGCTAAGGCAACACCGCCCAACATATTATTAAATGCTTTATCTACAAATTCATTCATCCGATGAGCAATGGTGGATAAAGAACTCTGCTCAGGATTACTTGCAAGTAAGGAGTTAATATTAATGGGAGTAACACCGAGGTCGGTGATTTGTTTAGCATAAGTTTCGTCTAACTTCTTTTTGTCAGGGAACTTATGTTGTGCGACTTGAGACGGACTAAAGGTAGTACCAGCTGGCAGTTCCCCATCCTTAATGGCTTCCTGAAGACCTCCTTTATCACCAAAAACTTTAGTGTTAATTTCAGAGACCTTAGCTGTATTATTAGTTAAACTACAATCATCCCCACCACTGCCAATCCAGACATTAGCAGCAACGATATCATCTAAACCACTGCCATTGTAAACCCATAACCCAGGACTATCTCCCTTCTTGATTTCAGCTTCATTTTCACTCAGGGGTATTTTTACCTCTAATCGGGAGGGTGCTTCTTTTAACTTATTATCAACATTGGCCCTAGCTTCAATGGTTAATGTTGCCATTTCCTGGCCGGCGATGGCTGGCTCAAACCCGACAAATCTAAACTGGCCTTGATTGGGGTTAGACTCATCCATCTTTAACCAGTTATATTGACCATTATTTTTTTCAATATAACTAGCAATTTCCTGTTTGCTCTCGTCCACTTTAGCATCAATTTCTGCCTGAGTTAACGCTTGACCGTCACAACTGTTGTTAATCTGTGCTTCGATTTGAGATTCCACGTCTGCACTTTGCCAATCATCAAAAGTAAGTTCGGCTAAAAAGGGATATTTCCCTAGAAGATATTGCATTCTGGCAATGGCAACTTCTCCGGTGGTTTTACCTTTGGCAATGGCTTGTTGAGCAACTACTTTGTCTGTTTCGCTACTACTTCTGAGTAACATGACTGCTCCTGTCGCCGCCATGAGAACTCCAGCCATTAACACAAATCCTAAAGCAAAACCTTTATTACTTCTACGGGAGAGGTGAGAGAGAAATAAAAAAGTTTCTGTGTATCTTGTATTCATAATTTTCGTCTTACGGTTACTATAAAATATGGGTCGGATTCAGCACTAACTAAGACAATATATAGCTGTTCTCATACTTGTGAGGCTTCGGCCGTGAGCTCAGCCGAACGGTACATAAGTTATCCTTTTGAGGCAGGAAGCAGGAGGCAGGAAGCAGGAGGCAGGAAGCAGGAGGCAGGAGTAAGGTGTACCTCATGAGTCCAAGAAATGCTATAGACCTAGTTTTCTCGTGCTAGAGTTTCGCTTATTATTAAAGAAAGGGTCACTAACAGCAGTGATTTAATGGGAGATAGTTTAGTGATATTGGTTACTCCCCTATTATTCCCGTGAATTTATTAAATAAAAACAGTAAATCTAAGGATTTTTTGCATAACAATACTTGGTAAATTTTCTTAAAAAAACTTGTCTTAAGTTAAGTTTAGGTATCAACTACGTAATTTTACTGATATCAATTTATCTAGAATTCAGGTTTGTTATCGAAAATAATTGGATCTAAAACCCCGCTTTTGAAGTTAGAAGTGTGAAGTTTGAAGTCAGAAGTGATTAAAAACTAATCAAAACAAACTGCACTTAAAAGTAGGAAATAAAGAAAGCAATTATTACTCGTCTTGCCTTTTTTTCCAACT
>JASJDD010000205.1 GCA_030065735.1 Crocosphaera sp. | reverse complement strand
CAAGAGACTTTTACCAATTTTAGGGCTTTTTGGGGGTGTTTGGCTGCTTTTTTGTTGCACTTTTCGGGAGCTAGATCGGTCTGTAACCTTTATGGATTGACTGTTATAGCCTTATTCAGCAAACCCTAATTAATCAACATAGATTAATGATAGCACCTTCGATTCAATCTCTCTTGTTTACCTACCAAAATACTCAAATTTAAAAAATGTCAAAACAAAAAAAAGTAGTGGTTGTTGGTGCCGGTTGGGCAGGTTTAGGGGCAACCTATCACTTAGCAAAACAAGGTTATGATGTTACTTTATTAGAAGCGTCTCCTTATCCTGGCGGTTTAGTTGCTGGCTGGAAAACAGAGGAGGGAAAATCCATAGAAGGAGGAATTCATGGGTTTTGGTATCCTTATCAAAATATCTTTCAATTAGTCAAAGAACTGGGGTTAAATCCCTTTACGTCCTGGACTCGTTCCTCTCAATATTCTCCTGCTGGTTTAGAAGTAGAATCTCCAATTTTTCAAGATGAACCTTTATTACCCACACCATTAGGAACTTTTATTTATACTAAGTTTAAACGCCTTCCTTTAATTGATCGCTTATCAGCTTTACCCTTACTTTATAGCTTAATTGATTTTGATAATTCTCCTGAAGCTTGGAAACGGTATGATAAAGTAACCGCTAGAGAATTATTTAAACAATTTGGAGTATCTTCTCGCCTCTATAAAGATGCTTTTGAACCCATGTTATTAGTGGGGTTATTTGCCCCAGGAGAACAGTGTAGCGCAGCAGCAACTTTAGGAATGCTTTATTATTTTATCCTAGCCCATCAACCTAATTTTGATGTAGTTTGGTGTCGAGGAACCGTAGGAGAAATGATTTTTAAACCTTGGGTCGATAAAATAGAAAGTTTAGGAGGTAAAATTTTTACCAATAAGCGAGTCACTGATATTATTGTTAATAACCAAGGTGTCGCTAAAGGGGTGATATGTGATCAGGAAATTTTTGCAGCCGATGCTATTGTTTTAGGGGTTAGCATTAGTGGAATTAAAAAGATAGTCAGAGAAAGTAAAGTCTTAAATCAATATACAGAATTTTCTAACTTATCGAATTTAGGGGGAATTGATGTTTTAGCAACTCGGTTATGGTTTGATAAAAAAGTTGATATTCCTCTACCCTCTAATGCTTGTTTTGGCTTTGATAAAACCACAGGGTGGACATTTTTTGATCTCAATAACCTTCATGACGAATATAAAGATTTATCAGGGAGTGTTATCGAAGCAGATTTTTACCACGCCAATCAACTATTAACCATGAATGATGAACAAATTATTAAAAAAGTTCATCAAGATTTAACTACTTGTGTCCCAGGCTTTGCTAATGCTAATATTATAGATAGTCGTGTGATTAAAGTCCGTCAAGGAGTAACCCATTTTGCCCCTGGTAGCTATCAATATTTACTCCCTGCAAAATCTCCCATTGCCAATTTATATTTAAGTGGAGATTGGGTCGTTACTCGTCATGGTTCTTGGTCACAGGAAAAAGCCTATGTAACTGGATTAGAAGCTGCTAATTTAGTCATAGAAAAATTGGGAGGAAATTCTGCTAAGATTATTCCTGTGGAACCTGACGAAACCCATATTCAGCTAGGACGAGTAATTAACCAAAATTTGCGTAAAATAATTAACGATTGGCTCCCCCAGTTTTGGCTACCCTAAATAAGAAAAATCAGAGGTTAATTATGTTTGGAAGACAACCAAAAGAAGAGAAATCTACAGAAAATATTGAGATTCCTGATATTATGTTTCCTTCAGAATCTGAACTGGAAGAGACTTCAGAAGATGACACAGAATTAAGCCAGGTTAGCAAGAAGAAAACATCATCAGTGATTGAAGAAAATCCTGAAATTGTCACCGTAGTTGAAGAAATTAGTGCAATTGTTTCTCCTTATTTTATTGTGGTTGTAGGACTTATTTTATCTGATGATAACTTCTGGTTAGGATTAGTCTTAATTGCTTTAGGAATACTCTCTCTATTAAAGATTTCTCTAAAAGATATTATCGGATTTTTTATAGAAATTAAAGAGGGATTAACTTCAGATGATTAAGTAAAGATTTTTGGCTTCTCCAACCACTTAAACACTAGGAAAAATTGCCCCCCGTTCTAATAAATTCGTTTTCATTTCTGGGGTCATTCCTTCATTATTTCCAAACTTAGCTCCTTTGACTAAGGCCCCACTTAAATTGGTCTGACTTAAGTTAACGTCCTGCAAATTTGCCCCTCTTAAATCGGCCCCAATCAAATTGGCTAAGGCGAGACTACTACGATAAAAATCGGCTTGCTGTAAATTAGCATTACCTAAATAGGCCCCACTCAAATCAGCACCACTAAATCTAGTATAGCTTAACATGGCCTCACTCAAATCAGCATCGGTCAAATTGGAACCCCGAAAATTACTGTGAGTTAAATTAGCACCACTTAACTCAATTCCACTTAATTCTGTTGCTAAAAAATTGCCTCCTGCTAGGTCAATTTGAGCATCTAACTGTGCGATTTTAAGTAATTCTAATAAATTATTGTTTTTAATCTCATAAAGCTTATCAATTAACTGATGTAATTCAGCCAAGTGTTGAGGTTCAATATTAGTGGTTGGACTGTTTATTTTTTTAACTTCTCCTGATACATTAGAGGTTAATTTAATCATAGAAATTTCAGGGGAAAGCCTTTCTTTCCACAAAAATTGAGCCAGTTTTCGTTCTAAAATACTATGTTTATTGGGATGGATATCATGTCGCCATAACCCTGTTACATCCATGATGGAAATGTCTGCTAAATTCACTATATAAGAGAGAGCAACTATAACAGATTCATGGGTAGGTTGAATGGTTGCTAAGGGCGATGAATGGTCAATTTTGAGCGTAGATTGTCCTGTTTGGGGAATTAAATGCCAAACAACACTGTTATCATAAGATTCTATTAACTTAAAGGGTACATTTTCATTGAAAAGGGTTTTAATAATCTTCCCTTGTTGTATCATCAAGTTCAGTTTACCTCCTTTGACACCAAACTTGATTTGACCATTGAGTAAAGATTTTTCTTGTTCATTAAAGCGTAAATTTAAGTCTAGGGTAAACTCCCCCTGTGATGTTGTTGATGGCCTTGGCGTTACCTGCAAAAAAACACAATTCGGATAAGGATTATAAGCGGTGTGGAGGTGAAGAAATGGGTAGGATTCTGACATAGTTGAATAATAATCAATTCCTAGTTAAAATCATAGCATTAAAGACAACCAAACCCATAATTAATTATTAATTTTTAACCATTTTTTATTTATAGCCTTTTCCAATAAACCTTATTATTTTCTTGATCCCAATTCCATCGTAATAAATAGGCAGGTTGCCCTGAAGAAATTCCTGGTAAATTAATCGCTTTTCTGGGAGATTCTGTGGCTAATGCAATAGCATTTCCTAGTGGACATAATTGCCATGTAACTAAATTTTCAACCCCTACTAATAAAGGTAATGTTGTTCCTGCTAAAGTCCCATTAGCCAGCCTTGCCGTTCCTTTTTTTACTTCAATTTGTCGATCATCCCAAGGATAAACCCCATCTCCTAAACCAATGGGTGCTAAAGCATCACTAACTAAGAAAATACCTCTTTCATAAAGACTGCCTCTGAGTAATAATTCAATCATAGTTGGACAGACATGATTTCCGTCAGCAATTAAGCCACAGTAAACGTTAGGATTAATCATTGCTTCCCCCAATAATCCAGGTTGGCGATGATGTAAAGAAGGCATAGCATTAAAGGCATGAGTTACCATTGATGCTCCCATTTTAAAGGCTTTTTTTGCCTGTTTTGCATTAGCTTGAGAATGACCTAAACTGGCAATAATTCCTCGTGAAGATAGATAGGGAATCACCTCATCTGTCATGTCTAATTCTGGAGCTAAAGTGATAATTTTAACAATGGATTCATAGCCTTCTAATAACCATTCTATGGCTTCGATAGAGGGGGTTAACAGATATTGAGAAGGATGCGCTCCTTTTTTTTCATGGTTTAAAAATGGCCCTTCTAAATGGACTCCTAAGACTTTAGCAGTTTCGAGTTCTTCTTGTTTTTGTATCTTCATAAATCTCTCGATAATTGAGAGCGATCGCTGGATATTGTCCACAGAAGTCGTTACTATGGTAGGTAGAAATCCGTCAATGCCTTCATGCCATAAAAATTCACAAATTTGGTGTAATTTGGGTAGGTGTTTTTCTTGGATTTCTGGAAAGGCTAATCCTAACCCTCCATTAATTTGTAAATCAATCCCCCCCAAGGAAATCCAATCCCCTTGAGCATCGTATATTTTTTCCCCTTTCTGAGTAGAATTAATTGCCCCCATTGAGCGGATATCTTCAATCAATCCCTGTTCATTAATCAAGATTTTTTGCTGCTCTTGATAGCCGTATAATTTAGCATTAATAATGGTAATATCTTTTAACATTTTTGACTCAAGATAATGGTTATTATTATTGACAATTGAACCCAATTATGGGAAAATATTTATCATAATGGAAATATTAACTTTAAAATCTGAAAGCTTAGACTTCCATTGTGAAATAGTTTCTATTGAAATGATATCATAATATAACTCTTTATCTACTATTTAATCTTCATGACCTCTTCTTCTGCTGTTATCGGTATTATCATGGGTAGTGATTCGGACTTGCCCACGATGGAGAAAGCGATCGCCGTTTGTCAACAGTTTGAAGTGGGGTGGGAAGTGGCCATTGTCTCGGCACATCGTACCCCCCAAAGGATGGTTAACTATGCTCAAACCGCCCATGAACGGGGTTTAAAGGTCATTATTGCCGGTGCAGGAGGAGCGGCCCATCTTCCGGGGATGGTGGCTTCTTTGACCCCTTTACCGGTCATTGGGGTTCCCGTTGCCACTCGTCACCTACAGGGGGTAGATTCGCTCTATTCCATTGTACAGATGCCCAGAGGCATTCCTGTGGCTACGGTAGCTATTGGTAACGCGCAGAATGCGGGACTGTTAGCGGTTCAAATGTTAGCATCTCACGATGAAACGTTACTCAAAAAAGTTCAAAACTATCGGCAAGAATTAGAAAAGATGGTGTTAGATAAACAAGAAAACTTGGACAAATTGGGTTATGAAGAATATTTGCGTTCAATGGATTGATAAGTACCTGGACAAAAATAAACGTTAAAGTTGAGATGAGGCAGGAGGCAGGAGGCAGGAGGCAGGAGGGAAGTTACAGCCTTGTTTACAAACATTTATACGGTTTACTTTATTTATATCCGGCTACTTAATTATTATACATCTCCAATAAGAATAAAAGGCGACCAAAAGAAAGGATGACTTTTTTCTCCTGTTCTTAAATGACTTAATTTTGCTTGTCTCATGGCTTCATTTTTACTCATTCCCTGTTTCATATTGGTATAAAAATTGGTCATAATATTGGCACTAACATTATCTTCTGCATTCCATAAACTTGCCATAACGGTTTTTGCGCCGGCACGTTCTAAAACAAAGGCTAAACCCGATAATTCTCGTCCGTTTGCGTTAGCTTCCTTAGCAGTTTGGCAAGCACTCAAGGCTAAAATCTCTGTGTTTTTTAACCCTAATAAAGCAGCATCGGCAATATTATACTGTTCATTGTTTGCAAATAAAATAGTGTTGGCTTCCATACCTAAATTTGGGCAACCATCGGGGTCAAAACAGCCGTGAGTTCCTAAGTGTAAAATGGGAAAACGTGAAGCATTATCTTTAAAAGTTTTTAGGGTTGCGTCGGTTCCTAAATAAGCTTCACTTCCTGGAAAATTCTCAGTAAGGTGTTGTGCTTCTTTTTCTGTTCCTAATAAGCTTTCATTGGTAGGTTTTGGGTTTGCTAAAGCTAACGCTGATAGGGTCTTTTTTCCATTTTGAAAAGAAGAATTAGGAGGAATTTTACGGGTACTAATACGAGTTAAGTAATGAATGGGATATTTTTCTAATAAAAATTCTCCTGTTTCTGGATCGGAGAGGGTTTCAAAAGGAATATAACGCAGTTTTCCTGTGGCAATAATAGCTAAATTTTCAGGAGCAATGGTTTTAATTTCAGATTCAATCGGACGGATTAAAAGATCATAAATCTGTTCACCAGTAACAAACACATCAGCATTTTTATAATCTGCAAGTTGCTCACGGTATTGAGTAATTAATTGATTAAAATTTTCAGGATCAATATCTTGTGTGATTACTTTTAAATCTTCAGCAGTGAGAATAAAAAGCCCAATTTTATCCGATAAGATTACAGGTTGAATAATAGCAGTATCTGGGGCAATATTTTCTCTTAAAACAGCAATATCTGTGGGTTGAATTTCAAACAATTCTGCTACTTCAGGATATTGATCAGCAATAGCTTCTGCTTGTAGATTTAATTCAGCTTGTAACTCATTAACTTGTTGTGCTTTGGCTGTGGAAAATTCATCTGCTAATTGTTGCCTAAGAAAGTTTAATTGTTCATTTTTTTCATTCCAGTCATCTAGTTCTTTTTGAATCTCAGGGTTAGCCACTTGTGCATTAATTAAACGATTATAATCTGCTAAATCAAAGGTTGTGGTAAGGTTAGCCCATTCAAACGCTTTTTCAGGTTGATTTTGTTCGATTAAAAGCTCAATTAAAGTAACAGTCGTATTTTCTTCTTGTTTTAAAAATGTCTTTCTATTTTCCCGTTTTAAACTTCCGCGCATTTCTAACGTAATTGTAACCGCATCTTCAAAATACTGAATTGCTTCTGTCGGACGATTGCTATCTTGATAAAGATAGCCTATATTGGTGAGACTATCAGCTTCACCATTGCGATCGCCGATTTCTCTTCTCATGGATAAAGCTTGCTGATAATAGTCTAACGCTTCTGTCGGTTCCTCAAGATTGTAGTAAGCTGTACCCAGATTATTGAGAGTAATGGCAACCCCTGGACGATCACCGATTTCTTGTCCAATGGACAACGCTTGTTGATAGAACTTTAAGGACTCTTGAGGTTGTTCCATATCTCCATAAACACCACCCATATTACTCAAAATAACTGCTTGAAGGGATTTATTATCGGTTTCCTGAGCAATAGATAAAGCTTGTTGATAGTGATCTAAAGCTTCCTTGGGTTTATCAACCGCACTGTAAAACCATCCGATAGTATTGATAAGGCTTCCTTCTGCTCGGCGATCGCCTACTTCCTGAAAGATCGGTAACGCTTGTTGAACATAGTTCAAAGCTTTGAGGGGTTGACCAATGCTTTCATAAACTAATCCGATATTATTGAGGGTTGTGGCTTCTAAGGAGCGATCGCCCACTTGTTGACTCAGAGGTAACGCCTGTTGATAATAGTTTAACGCTTCTTGGGGTTGTCCCAGATTACTGTAAACAATGCCGATATTATTCAAAGCAGTGGCTTGTTCGCCAGGATCTTTGATAGCTTGAGAGAGAGACAACCCTTGTTGAAGATAGTTTAACGCTTCTTGCGGTTGACCGAGATCGGCATAAAGTACCCCGATATTAGTCAGGGTGGATGCTTCTCCAGGACGATCTCCCACTTCTCTTTTGATAGACAATGCTTGTTGATAGTAGTTTAGAGCTTCTTGGGGTTGGCCAATGTTGCTGTAAACTAACCCCAGATTCCCCAGTGTTGTTGCTTCTCCTGTACGATGGCTGATCTCTCTTGTTATGAGTAATGCTTGTTGATAATATTCTATGGCTTGTTGTAGTTGACCCATACTGTCATAAACGAGGCCTAAATTATTGAGAGTTGTTGCTTCTAAGGAGCGATCGCTGATTGCTTTGGTGATGGATAAAACCTCTTGTAAGTAGTCTAAAGCAAGTTTGGGTTGACCCGTATCAGCATAGACTTTTGCTATATTATCGAGAATAGTCGCTTCCAGTGAAGAATTACCCAGTTCTCTGGTCATTGAAAGGGCCTGTTGATAGTAATCTAAGGCTTTTTGGGGTTCACCCGTACTTTTATAGACCAAACCAATATTATTGAGTGTCCTGGCAATTCCTAAGCGATCGCCTAATTCCTCAAAAATTGATAACGCCTCTTCATAATATTCTAAAGCCCCTTTAGGAGTAACATCAGAGGTTATTTCCTTGTTTTTTTTTTGGAATTAACTTCCTTAGTCTTCGGTTGTTTCAACTGGGATGTTCCTTGTTTGGGTTGACCCAAACGACGGCGAATAATGCCAATATAATTAAGGGTTTCTGCAATCCCTGAGCGATTGCCTAATTCTCTATAAATTAATAAGGCTTGTTCGTGGTATTCTAAGGCTTGTTTTAAGGGACCAATTTGACGGTAAATACCCCCAATACTATTGAGTGTCACTGCTATTTTGGGCTGATCTCTCAATTCCTCAAAGATAGATAAGGCCTGCTTATAATAGTCTAATGCTTGTTCTGGTTGATCAATTTTGTCATAAACACCGCCAATATTACCGAGAGCAATGGCCATTCCCCTGCGATCGCCTAATTGTTCAAACATAGACAATGCTTGTTGATTATAATTTAGGGCTTGTTGATACTCTGTAAAGTCTTGATAAACTAACCCTATATTATTAAAAACTGTTGCCATTCCATCGGGACTATCCATTTCCTTGTGTAAAGACAACGCTTGTTGATAATAATTTAAGGCTGTTTCAGGCTGACCAATCTTGCGATACACTTCTCCGATATTATTGAGGGTAATTGCTTCTCCATGACGATCTCCCACTTCTTGAAAAATAGCCACCGCTTGTTGATAGTAATCTAAGGCTTCTGTTGGTTGGCCTATGCTATTGTATGTAAAACCAAAGGCCATTAATGCGGTTCCTTCTAACCCTCTATCCTCAATTTGTTGGGTCATAACTAAAGCCTGTTGTAACGTTTCTCTGGCTTCTTGATATTTCCCCTGCTTAGCCAAATTTACCCCTTGTTGCAAGAGTGTTAACGCTTGTTGGGAGGATGCATTCTCAATTTGTGCGATCGCAGGTTGCACCGATAGCATAGGGGTAATGGGAGTAAGACAAAGAGTCAAAGTTAGCAAGTGACAAACAAGAGGTTTCATTGTCGTTTTGAAAATGACGGTTTAAATTTCAATTTTCTCTCAAAATCCTGAAAAGTCTACCTAAGTTTAGGAACTTAAGATCAGGAGATATACGGAGCCACTATTTTATCTTAGTCTCATTTTTTAGTTAATTTTACCGATCTCGTTAGCAATTTTTGATGATCTGATGTTAATTTTCAAGAGTGATTGAGGAAACCTAAAGGTAAGACTAATCAGGTTTATAACATCGTGAGTAGCACTGTTCAACGCCTTACTCTTAGAGGTTCTCAAAATTCTCTAATCTCTGATTCTCTTAGCCATAAGAGTTCCCTTCCTCACCGTTCTGTTCATAACAAAATTAAACGTTTAATTGATATTCTTGGAGCCATTATAGGCTTATTGATTACGGTTATTCTCGCAATTCCTATTTTTATTGCTATCCAATGGGATGATCCTGGACCCATTTTATATAGTCAAATGCGTTGTGGTTTGCAGGGAAAACCCTTTCGTATTTGGAAGTTTCGTTCTATGGTAATTAATGCAGACAAACAAAAACATCTGGTTAAAAATGAAGCTAAGGGTCATTTTTTTAAGAGTAATAAAGATCCGAGAGTTACCAATATTGGCTACTTTCTCCGTCATAGCAGTTTAGATGAATTTCCTCAGTTTTGGAATGTGTTGATGGGGGATATGAGTTTAGTGGGAACCCGTCCCCCTAGCCTTGATGAAGTGAAAAAATATAGTGCTTATCATTGGCAAAGATTAGCCGTTAAACCAGGGTTAACAGGGGAATGGCAAGTGAATGGACGTTCCACCATTACTGATTTTGAAGATGTGGTTAAACTGGATCTTAACTATCAAGAAAAATGGTCAATTTTATATGATTTACAACTAATTGTTAAAACCATTTTTGTTGTTCTCAGTTGTCGAGGTGCTTGGTGAACTACCCCAACTAATTGCAAGCAATATAGTTGGGGTTTCCAATCTCATTGGGAGTTGCGTCTAAGAGGCAAGATTTCTTGCCTCCCAGCCGTCTTACACTCCCTCCCTTGGCAGTCTCGCTAGTTCCTAACGAGAGTATCCGTAAGGCTTCGTTTCTAATATTTATTGAGGCGTTTATGTCGCG
>JASJDD010000204.1 GCA_030065735.1 Crocosphaera sp. | reverse complement strand
TCTGTTGGTGCATTATCTATGTTAAAACATAGTAATAGTAATAGAAATCTTGATTTTAATTCTCTTGCTTTTTTAACAGAAGTGAGAAGATTTTTAAATAGAAACCCAGATACGGAGGAACAAGAATAATGTCAAATATTGGTGAAAAAATCAAACTAGGAGAAAAGCTAGGATTTTTGTTTGAAGTTGGGTTTAATATTGGAATGCTTACCTACATCAAACAAAATGATATTAAGCATCATTATGGTGACTTATATTCTCAAGATTTAAAACAGTTAAAGTTCAGTAGAATTATTGATAGATTAGCAATAGATGAAAAAGTTGTTAGTGATTCAAATCGTAAAATAATTAAAGATTGGGTTTTGTTTTTTCTACAAAAAGCTTTTTTATCAGGACTTAATTTTTTACAAGAATATTTTTCAGCAGTAGGAATTGAAGAAAGTTATTATAAAAAACTAAATATTCTTTATTATCAATGTTTTTTTCATGGTAATAATAGTTTAGGAACTTATACGGATAAAGGAGATACTGAAGCATATACAAATGTTCTTCAACAGTTAGATAATATCGATAATGTTGAACAATATATTAATCAATATCAAAAAACAGGAGAATTCTTAAAAGCTGATAGTTTAATCTTAATTGAGTATCAAAAATCAAAAAATCAAAAAATCAAAACTATTTTATCTATTGATTATTCAATTTTTGCTATCCGAGAAATTCAAGATTTAGATGATATTCGTAGTGTTGAAGTCTTAAAAAGAATCTTATTAAAAGAAATTGCTTATTTAAGAAAAAAGAGTATTTTTGCTAATTTAGGACTTGATAGTAAAACCCCTACAATTAATTTATCTGAGAATTTAAAGTATTATTACAAAGCATTTGTTACCAAAGACAAAGAAACCATGAAAATGATACAAGCAGGAAGTTATGCTTATAGTTTTTATAATTTTCTTAGATCAAATAATTTTCTAGAATATAATGAAAGCATCAATGTAAATATTATTGGATATAGCGATCGCGGTATTAGTTCCTTAACCTTAACTAATAAAGAAGAACATATTAATATACTCAAAACTTGCTACGATATTTATACTGATAAAATTCAAAAAGAACTAGCAACAGCGCGTCAAGATATTTTAAAAAAAATTAAACGTGAAGCAGCAAAAAGTTTTACTGATGGAAAAAATTTCTTTGATAAACTAATGGAAACAAAAAATAATAAAAAACAAATACACTCATTAAATCATACAGAAACAATTGATAATTTTTTAAGTCCTATTGATACCCTTCCTACAGAAATATATAATAACTTAAATCTAGATCCTAAACTAGACTTGAGAAATGCACATAAAGAACTGATTAAACGAGAATTAGAATCCGATAAATTCTATTTATTTTTAACAGGAAATCCTGGAATTGGTAAAACAACTGCTATTACAGAGTTTCTTAAACAACCTAGAATTACAGATGAAGGATTTTTATTTTTTTATATTAGTCCAAGAACACAAGTTAACCTAGATATTTTTGAAAAGTTTACCGATAAACAGACGGGTAAACTGTATGATGATCAACTTTTTGCTATTACTACTAACGCTATTCTTATTAAGTCCAATGATGGTAATTTAACGGTTAATTACCGTTCAAATATGTATGAAGATAAGCGTATTAAATATAATAATGTCTATTTTATTAATCAAAGTCATGAACTAGAATATAAACCTTCAAATATTGCTGACACCTACCGTCATAATGAAGATACGATCAAAGATCAAGCAGTGAAGACTAAGGGAGTTTTACAAAGTATTTGTGAAGCAACTAATACTCTTATAAAAACTGAAATGTCTAACAATATTATTGCTACGGTTGCTATGCAATCATTCAAAAAAACTAAAGGAAGTAAAAATACATTTCTAGCGCATTTTAACAAGATATTTAATAGTTCTTATAACTCTAGAAAAGGTGTATTTTTAGAAGATAAAATGAGAGAAATATCTAGTCGGATTAAACATATTTTTGTCATGATTGATGAGATTACTGGAGATGAAAGTGGGGTTTACTTTCTCCATGAAATCAACAAGTTTTTTAGACAGTTTAAAGATGAATATGGATTCAATTATAAAATTATTGTAGCTGATGCTTCTATTGTTAACCCTGATGTCATTAATCAGCATTTTTCTTCTACTGTTCCTGAACCTAACAAAATCTTTTTTAGACAATGTTTTGCTCAAACCTTACCTTTATCTGTTGAAAATTTTAAGTTTAAAAATAAACCAGCAACAATCATTAATAGTAATGCTTATCCAGCCAATAGTTTAAAAATTACTTATAAATTGTTTATTGAATCTATCGAATTTCATGAAAAATTATATTCACAGAAAAATCAACCGTTAAGAGAAGTAGTACAAAAGCAACTTATTAAAGATATTCAACATATTCTGAAAAGTCATGCTTCTGAACAGATTATTGTTTATATTCAAGATAAAGAAAGATTAGCAGAGTTAATTCTTAAAATTCAATCGTCCCGAAAATTTAAAGAAAAGAGGGACTATTTAGAGATTCATGCAAACTTAGGAGATAAAGAGAAAAAAGAAATCAAACAATATCTTGATCTAGAAACCCTAAAAGTTATTTTTATGACATCTTCTGCAAGTCGAGGGTTATCCTTTCCCAATGTTAAACATATTTTAGTAGAAATTCCCAGATTTGAAGTAGAAAAAAATTTAATGGAAGTGATACAAGTAATCTATCGAGGAAGAGGAAACGATGAGATCGATAGACAGAATAAACAATTAATATTTTACCTCACCGAACAAGCAATATATGATCAAGAAGAGGATAAAGAAAAACGAAAATTAGCAATCCAAGAAACTATTTTATCATTCATTAATCTTTTGCTAATTCTCAAAACTTCAATTATGACAAGGATTCAAGGTTCTGGAAATATTGGTAATCATCAATTTTTAATGATTCCTGTGAGTGGAAAATCCGTTTCTGCTGCGGGTGAAACCTTTAGCAGTAAACTCAGTAATTTAATTAAACAACTAAAAAAAGAAGCAAGAAAATCTTATGATAATGAAAAACTTATAGAAGCTTACACTTACTTAGAAAAACTCTTAAAAAAATGCGATTTTACTCTCAAAAAATTATTTAAAGATACAGAAAAATCAGGTATATCTCCCCTTGATTTACGAACAGAGTTATCAAATCAATTCTTAAAATTAATGGATAATAGTTTTGAAGAGTTATTAAATTATTATCCTATTGAACAATGTCATATCAGTGGGAGTTTATTAGTGGTTCCCATTCAAGGTAAAGCAATTGAAGAAAGATATAAAATCAAAACTGATAAAAGTTCAGATTCCTTAGATTATGAAAAAATTATCAATAATTTATACTATATTAAAACTCATCCCAAATTACCAGAAACTCTTAAAAGAACTGTCTCAGATGTCATTAAATTTGTAGACACTATTTTTGAAAAAGATAATAGTGTTCAAAACTACGAACAAAATAGTCAGTATGATGATCAATATTATGCCATTCCTTTATATGCTTTCATTATTCCAGAACTGCTGGAAGAATATTTTCAGTGTGATGATGATCAAACGGAAAAATATAGCTTCAAAGATATTTTAACTTTGTATCTACGTTCTCTTTATCCCGTTTCTAGTCTTTTACCTATTGGTTCTCAATATGAAAAATTTCCCTTTATGATTTTCCGTAGCTACAGTTTAAATGAACTAAGATATAAACTATTTACTGACAAATATTTATTAAACTCTAATGAAATTAATGTTTTAAGTTTAATTCTGGCGAAAAAATAGAATTTAGAATTTAGAATTTAGAATTAATTTTTCATTCTTCATTGTTTTTTGTTTGTAATTTTTCTGCGATCGCTTGTTTCATGATAGCAATAGCTATGGATACCGCACAGAAAGAAGCTGTTATTGTGCGTAAAAATAATCTTGATTATGTGGCGATTATTTCAATGGAAGATTATGAGGAATTAATCCGTTTTAAAAATCAACGTCTTAAAAAGTTGGCAGATGAAATAGGTCATGAAGCAAGGGAAAAAGGATTAACACCAGAAATATTAGAGGATATTTTCAATAGTTAATTGTCTTTCTATTTTATTGGATTATTTACTGGATTTTTTTTTGAATTAGAGAATTAGTTTCTCCAAAAACTTGATTACCTAAAAGACGGATTTCTTCTTTTTCTGCATCAGTTAAATAGTCTTTTCCAGATACTCCACCTCCTGAATGATGAGGATTTCCACCATCATCAAGATATCGTTGACGGGCAATGTTAAAAATTTCTTGAAGACGTTGATATTGTTGTTGTTTGTTGTTTTGAGGGTTATCCATGACTAGATTTAGAAATTAACAGGAGTGATGTCACCATTGGGTAAGATTTTAGCAACGGGTAATGTGGGGCTTAAGGTGCTAATATACCAACTGCCATCATCTTCATCATATAAGCTGTAGAGGACAATTTCTAAGGTTTCTAAAGCGTTAAAGACTAAGAACTGTTCTTCTGTCGGTTCCATGTAATCATTACTTTAAATTATGCCTCAGTTTATCAAAAAATACCTGAGAGAAGGAAACAGTAGTCACGAACATTGACGGATAACGTTATACGTCATAAATAAAAGATGATCGAGAGAAAGTAAAGTAAAGAATCGCATAAAATAGAAACAGTCCCCCAAAAAGCAATTTAGGGGACAGAAAAAACATAATCAATTAATAAGGAGTATAACTCATGAGCCAAACACCCATAACGGTAAAGTATCCTTTAGAAGAGGTATTAGGGGAGCTAAAACAGAGTATCAAAGAGGTTAATCAGAATGTAACGACTCTTCAAAAAGATATCAACGACTTAAAAGTAGGACAAACAGAACTAAAGACAGAGGTACGAAATTTAAAGGAAGATGTTAAAGAAATAAAAACTGTTCAAAATTCTTTAATTAATGAAGTATCAAACCTAAAAGGGGTAAAATCTTTAATTATTCCTATTGTGGTGGCTGTATCTACTGCACTATTAACATTACTGGTTCGTTTGATTCCTAGTGTTCCTCGTTGAATGAAGTCAGAAATCAGAAGTGTAATTTATAACCCTAAACAGTAGTCCGAAATTCTTCGTTAATAACAGCTAATTCCGCTTGAATATCTGGATCATTTGCCATCGCTTGCAATTGTTCTTCTACAGAGTCTAAAGCTATTGTCTCAGAGGTTTCTGGGTTGTGTTTGCTTTTATGACACAGTAGGAAGTTCAACACCTCTTCTACCAAAGAATCGGGTGCTTTTTCAATTTCTTGCATTAATTGTTCTTTAAGAGTCATAGTGATGCTTGATAGCAGTTTTTCGATGGCTGTATCAATATTCTAGTCCAAGGAAACAGCAATCACCAATATTGACGGATAACGTTATACGTCATCAAGTGTAATATTCAAATTGTCATTATACGTCATCAAGTGTAATATTCAAATCAAAATTCTTTAATTAACGAAGTATCAAACTTAAAAGGAGTAAAATCTTTAATTATTCCTATTGTGGTGGCGGTATCTACTGCACTATTAACATTACTGGTGCGTTTTATTCCTAGTTTCCCTGCTTGTTTGCTATCTGATAGTTCACTGTAAGCTTCGGCGATCGCTTACTAGTCATTTAATAAATATTGTATAATCTTAAAGACAATAATTCAGTCAAAATTAATCCCTATGCTCCAAGTTTCTGCATCAGAACTGCCTAAAGATTTTTCTAAAATTATGGATACTGCACAAAAAGAAGCTGTTATTGTGCGTAAAAATAATCTTGATTATGTGGCGATTATTTCAATGGAAGATTATGAAGAATTAATTCGTTTGAAAAATCAACGTCTCAAAAAGTTGGCAGATGAAATAGGCCATGAAGCAAGGGAAAAAGGATTAACATCGGAAATATTAGAGGATATTCTCAATAGTGACGATTAAACGTTATGTCATTGATACTAATGTGTTGATTAGTGCTGTTCTTTTGCCTGACTCAACGGCTTATCATCCTTATATTAAGGCTCTTGATACTGGGATATTACTCGCTTCATCCTCAACTTTAGCAGAATATAGTGAGGTGATTCTGCGCTCAAAATTTGATCGTTATTCAAGTCAGGAACGTCGCCAAGTTTTCCTGAATGAACTAATAAAAGATGTGGAACAAATAATGATTATCGAGGAAATTGATGCTTGTCGTGATCCTAAAGATAATAAATTTTTGGAGGTTGCGGTTAATGGAATGGCCGATATTCTGATTACAGGAGATAATGATTTACTTAATCTTAATCCTTTTCGGGGCATTATCATTATCACACCTGCTGATTTTATCGGGGTATGAAAGGGGAATGAAAAAAAAATCAAATTCTACATTCTACATTCTAAATTCTACATTCACTCCTCCTCTTCCTCCTTACAGTCAGAGCTTGTTTTAAGAGGGTAAAAGCTTCTGTGCTGTTTGAGAGTTTAATGTAGGCTGAGGCGATCGCTTTTAATACCTCGGCTTTTTTGTAGGAATCATCTATCTGTTGCGCAACAGTAAGAGCTTGTTTTAAGAGGTTAGCTGCTTCTGTGCTTTTTGATAGTTCACTGGAAGCTTGGGCGATCGCTTTTAATACCTCGGCTTTTTTGTAGGAATCATCTATCTGTTGCGCAACAGTAAGAGCTTGTTTTAAGAGAGTTACTGCTTCTGTGCTGTCTGATAGTTTAATGTAAGTTGAGGCGATCGCTTTTAATACCTCGGCTTTTTTGTAGGAATCATCTATCTCATCTAATAGTGCCTTCATCTGCTTGATTTGCCCATCTTTAGCAAAAGCAATGGCAGCTTTTGACTCATAAGAATCATTTCGTACTTTTTCGCCCCAATAAGCCAACTCTCGCCGAATCTGCCACAGTTTTCCTGGGGTGGTATAGTGCAACCATCCCCACCCTGTCATCAACAATAGTAAGATTGCTCCCAAAATGCCCAAGTCTCGATACAGTCGCCGTTTACTTTGTTGCAAAAATTGTTGTTTTTGTCGTTCCTTATTTCCCCAGATTAAATAACGTTTATGGGATTCGATTAACCATAAGTCTCTTATTCCCAATAAAGAACGAGGACTATAATTATTTTCCATCCACACTCTCACCTTTTTATTGAGTAATTCATTGGCTTTATAAGCTTTCGGTAAAATATTCCCTGACAGTTTCATCACCGCAGGAATCATCTTTTCATGGGCTAATTCGTAAGCGGTTTTAAGGATAGTATTTGTAAGTAAACAGGAGAAATAAGATAATCTTTCCCCATAAAGTTTGTTTCAAAAATGGATTTTATATAGTCCCGTTCAAAATCTATGTTTTCTATCTTGGCAATCATTTCTAGAACATTCGTTGCTTCTTCAGCAGAAAACTTTTTTAACTCAAAACTATTAGAAGAATAAAGAGAATAATTCAGCTTATTTTGAATATCTGATTGAAAATAAAACAAATCTGAGCGTAAACACATCAAGATTTTGACATCAATTTTATCTTGTTCATACCACTGTTTTAAACTGTTACTAAATTTTTCATAACCATCAGTAAATTTATAACGATGGACAAAAACTTGCTCAAACTGATCAAAGAAAAGGATCAAAGGTTTTCCTACTGTTTTAATTCCTTGTTCACAAACGCCTAAAAAGTCTAAATTTTCAGCCTCTTGACTATTTAACTTTAAATCCTTAAGAATTTCTTTTTTAACTGTTTCTAAAAGTTGAATTAAGAATGTAGGATTGGCAATGCAGAACTAAAAAAACTGATATACCAATCGATTCAACCAGCGATCGCTATATTAAACTAATAACTGATAACTGATAATTGATGACTGATAACTGAATGATGGGAACAAAGAGAAAAAGCTCAGAGTCAATCTAACTCGGCACCTGTTCAAGCGTTGAGGGGAGGAACTTCTACTATAGGAACCTCCCCCAATTCTTTTTAACAAGAAGGGGTGAGAATTATCACATCCAGCAAGTGACTCCTATTATTGCGTCATTGAGCCAAATCAATGAAAATTAGGATAAGAGCAAAGGCAATACGACATTTTTCATCGAGTTTCTTGAAAAAACTCAACTCAGAAGAATTATTCACAGCCAAACCTCATCATCGATCTCTACCCAGTTTAGACTTATGTTAAAGAAAGTAAAAGCGACTTATCGTAACGGTACCTTTATCCCTAACACCCCCTGCAATTTACCCGACAATACAGAGGTAGAATTCATGGTGAATTGTTCTTCTGAGTATGGTCAAGATATATTAGACCCCCAAACCCGTAAAGCAATTCTCAATGCACTCTTAACTCGGATGCGTCAAAGTTCTTTTATCCCTCATGCTCACCATGTTACCGTTTCAGAATAATGGGTGATGCTTAACCTAAGAAACCTACAAATTAGGTGATCTTCAATCTTTTCTAACCGATAAATTCCTAAAAATAAAGTTTTTCCGTCTCTAAATATCTGCTCGTGATCACAAAATTAGATCATTGAGCAGCTTTTTTTTAGGGAATGCCGACGATAATTCGTTAAAATCAAAGTCAGAGTTATTATTGCTCATCATCCATCTAGCCAAAACAACCGACCAATGGAGATTAAAGCTGTTCAAGCTGGTTATTACGGAGATACTAATTTTCGTACTCCCCCACCAGATTTAGAATCCTTACTACTGAAAGAGCGTATCATCTATTTAGGATTACCTCTATTTTCTTCTGATGAAATCAAGCAACAAGTGGGTATTGATGTTACTCAACTGATTATCGCTCAATTGCTCTATTTACAGTTCGATAACCCTGATAAACCCATTTATTTCTACATCAACTCTACAGGGACATCGTGGTACACAGGAGATGCAATTGGGTTTGAAACGGAAGCCTTTGCCATCTGTGATACCATGAACTATGTTAAGCCTCCCATTCATACCATCTGTATTGGTCAGGCCATGGGAACCGCAGCCATGATATTATCTGCGGGGACAAAAGGCTGTCGTGCGAGTCTTCCCCATGCTACCATCGTTCTCAATCAAAACCGTTCTGGAGCGCAAGGTCAAGCAACGGATATTCAAATTCGTGCTAAAGAGGTTTTGCAAAATAAGCAAACGATGTTAAAAATATTGTCACAAAATACAGGACAAACGGTTGAAAAAATTACCAAAGATATCGATCGCACTTTCTATTTAACCCCAGAAAAAGCCCAAGAATACGGCTTAATCGATCGCGTCTTAGAAAGTACCAAAGAACTCCCTAAACCCTTAAGTCCTGTTGGTTAATTACTGTTTACCTTTACTTTGAGTTAAGCTTATGCCTATTGGTGTTCCTAGTGTTCCTTATCGTCTTCCTGGTAGTCAATACGAACGATGGATTGACATCTATACTCGTTTGGGCCAAGAAAGAATTATTTTCCTCGGTCAAGAAGTAACCGATAGTATCGCTAACCGTATTGTTGCTTTACTGTTATATCTTGATTCAGACGATCCCAACAAACCTATTTATCTGTATATCAACTCCCCTGGGGGTTCGGTGACTGCGGGTATGGCCATTTACGATACCATGCAGTACATTAAGTCTGAGGTCATTACCATTTGTGTTGGTTTAGCTGCGTCTATGGGGTCATTTTTGTTGGCCGCAGGAACCCCTGGAAAGCGTTTGGCTTTACCCCACGCGAGAATTATGATTCACCAACCTATGGGGGGAACCGGAAGACGACAAGCGACGGATATTGAAATCGAAGCCAACGAAATTCTTCGTATTCGCGCTCAGTTAAACCAAATTTTAGCAGATAAATGCGGACAATCTCTCGATAAGATTGAAAAAGATACGGACCGAGATTATTTTATGTCTGCTGAAGAAGCGAAAGAATATGGCCTCATTGATAAGGTCATTGACGAAAAAAGCCTTTAGTTATTCAACCACTTGGTAACGGTTGTATTGATACTCTCCCCCATGATCTTAAATTGATTATGGGGGTACTTTTATCCTAATGTCGCCAGAATACCCTAAAGTTCTACAACTTAGGGATGAATGGCGACCAATAAATAAATTGACCGAAGGGAATCCATACAGAAAAATCTAGTGGTAAT
>JASJDD010000203.1 GCA_030065735.1 Crocosphaera sp. | reverse complement strand
GTCAAAAGATCGGCTAATGCTTCGGGGGTGAGGGTGACGTTAACGAGTTCCCGCAGCCAGTTAACGGAAATTTTCATAGTATTTTTGTATGTTGCGATCGGTGGCCAAATTCTAGTTTAGCAAAGGTCTGACCTACAGATTATCTAATGACCACTTCGCTCAACCGAAATTTAGGCATTATACCACAGTAATCTAAATTTTTATTAAATTCAACTTATTGTTTTTGACAATTAGGTCATAATTAGGATAGGGGGTAATATTGTAAACTTGACCCAGCTTGAAGAAGGCAGGAGGCTCCGAGGCAGGGGGCAGAAGGCTGATAACAATACTTAAGAATTAAGTGAGTTCTGAGCTATTATCTTCAGAGGACTGCTAACTTTTGGCTTATTTCTGAAAAAATCAGACTCTCAATTCGACTAAATCTCCTCAAGGCATGGAATAAGGAGCCGGTGCTATGAACAGCCAATCTCTCCGTAAGTTTTTGACCACTATTATTGCCATTATTTGTGGATTTTCTTTTCTTGTAGCCACTGAAAGTAAAAGTTGGGCTTTAAGCTGTTCGCCAGCAAGACTTCGTTCTGATGCCGTTAAATCTAATATTGAAGAACTCAAGACAAAAACATTAGAACAACAATTACATAAGGTTAACGAGTGGAGTAAGGATCTTTACCCTGTGTCGGACTCTGAAGCAGATTTACAAAACCCTATTTTTTGTTCTTTAATTGCTACTTTCGAGGACACTACTATTGATCTAGAAATCCGCAAAAATGCTGCCCATACTTTAATAGGAATTGGGACAGGGGCTGAAGATGCCATTCCCAGTCTAAGAGAAATACTCATCAATTCTAATGAGCATCCAGAAATCCGCAAGAGTGCTATTGTGGCTATCAGAGGGATTGACGCAAATTACGCACTCAAGGAACTCGTTGAAGCTCTTAAAGATGAAAATGCAGAACTTATCAGTGCTGCAGCTGAAGCCTTGTTGAGTTTCACCGATAAAAATATACTAAGAGAAGCGGGTACAGTCCCCATACTCAAGGATATTCTCAAAAACAATCCCAATAGCTACGCTCGCAGCAGTGCAGCCAAGGCACTAGGACAAATTGCTCCTCGGACTTCGACGTTAGTCATGGACTTAAAACAAGCCCTCAAAGATCCTTCTTGGGTGGTGCGTAAGGAGGCAGCGGATGCCTTAGGCCGAATTGCTCTGGATAATAAGGAACTGAGTAATGCTCTCAATGAAACGGTTCCTAACCTGCTCGAAGCTCTCAACGATAAGAATTATACCTTGCGTGCTTATGCTATTGCAGCCCTGCGAGCGATTAACGTTAGTGATGAGGAGTCCCTAAAACAACTGAGAAAAGCCTTAAAGAGCGATCCTATTCCATTGATTAAAGGTCAAGTTGCTCTAGCCCTAGGAACGCTTGTTGCTCAAGCAGAAACGTTTGATGAAGTAAGCTTTAACAGTTTAATTGAAGCTTTGCCAGATCATCCAAAAAACGCTGCTGACGGACTGAGGATGATTGCTGAGAGTTTTCCTGAGAAGGTTGAGCAAAAACAAGTTGACGTAGGGGCAGCGGTCAATTATCTGGATCAGATATTAGAGGCTTTCAAGAGCAGCCAAGCTGTCTCCGCTGAAACCGTAAGCCAAGTCGAACTCCAAAGGGCAATTCTTCATTGGGGAGCAACCGAGCAATTCATCATCAATGATCTAATCAAAAATTGGGGATTTTGGGCGTTTGTATTGGTCTTAGGCTCCTACGGAGGAATCTTCTGGCTACGTCCTCTCTGGCTCTTAAAGCTCGATCCCGTCTTACAGAGTTTAGATAAGATTGCTCAACTGAAAAATCCCATCGTTTCGGGAATTGCTTCAATCGTGAACATTCTACTGCGAGTTTTATCACCCCTAACCTATCATCCCCGAATTCTAGATGCCTGGGTCTTGGCTCACCTCCCATCGGTTAAGAAGGAATTTGAAGAAAAGGATACCGTTAAGGAGCGTCAAGTTTACGTTTCAACTCCCGTAATCTTCAATGATCGTACTACGTTTGAGCAACTGACGGGCAAACATTTACAAGACTGCTTTACCCAACACAAACAAATGCTGATTTGGGGTGAAGGAGGCTCAGGTAAAACCAGTTTGGCTTGTCAAATTGCTCAATGGGGGATGTCAAATAAGAAAGACGAACGTCTCTGTGAACATCCCATGCTGCCAGTATTAATTGAAGACGATTTCTCTCCCCAAGCAATACAAGGAAAATGTCCTTTCACCGCAGCTATTTTAGGACAATTGAACGATGAGTTAGCAGAAGAAACCGAGTCCATCTCTGAAACCCTCTTGGAAAAACTTTTGAGAAAGCAGCGTGTTCTGGTCATTGTCGATCACCTTTCTGAAATGAGTGAACAGACCCGTCAGTTGATCCGCCCAGAAATGCCCGAATGTCCTGTCAAAGCATTGATAGTAACTTCCCGTATCCGAGAATCCCTGGGTCACCTGACCAAGACCACTATTCAACCGCTACGAATTGAAGGTCATGGGTTGTCATTGTTTATGGAAAATTATCTTAGGGAGCTAAAAAAACTGAAACTCTTTACCAAAGAAGAATTCTTCGCTCACTGCGCACAGCTATCACGGATTGCTGGACAGGGAGATATCACAGTGCTGCTGGCAAGGCTTTACACAGACCAAATGATTAATGCTAAAGAGAAATCAGCACGAGCATTTTGTATCTTGTTAGCAGACAATATTCCCGATCTCATGCTCAGCTACCTCAACACACTCAACCGAGATATTCAAGAGCATAAATTGGATGATCGTAAGGTTCATAAAGCTGCCAAAATTGTCGCTTGGGAATGCTTGAAAAAAACCTATACACCAACAACAGCGATGAGAGAAGATACCCTGATGGCGTTGGGTATTGATGAGGCTGAGCAATACCTTGAATACTTAGAAAAACGCCTACACCTGATTCAAACAGTCCCGCCAGCACAAGACCGCATCCGCTTTGCCCTTGACCCAATTGCTGAGTATCTGGCTGCTTTGTATTTACTAGAGCTTTATGATCACAATCAGAGCCAGTGGTCTGAATTCTTGCAACAGTTTGACAGCATTCCTAAGGATTTTCTGAGGGCAATGCGAGATTGCTGTGATGCTAAGGGAGAAGAAACAGGCGTTCCCGATGAGATCATCACAAAACTTCGTGGAGTCAATGGCAAAGCAATCAAGTTATCTGACCTTGAGCTAGTTCCTTCTAATTAGTTACTATAAACTATTCAAATATTGTTACACTTAGTAAAGAATCAAAAAATGTTAACTATCTATATAAAATTATGGGTCGCGTTGGGGTCTTATTACTAAATTTAGGGGGTCCAGAACAATTACAAGATGTTCGCCCTTTCTTGTTTAATCTATTTTCTGATCCAGAAATTATCCGACTACCTTTTCCTTGGCTACAAAAACCCTTGGCTTGGTTTATCTCTACCGCCAGAACCAATACCTCCCAAGAAAATTATCGCCAAATTGGAGGAGGTTCACCTCTAAGAAAGATTACAGAAGCCCAAGGCGAAGCCCTCGAACAGCGACTGGCTGAGATTGGTCAAAAAGCTGATATTTACATTGGCATGCGCTATTGGTATCCTTTCACCGAAGAAGCCATTGCCCGCATCAAACGCGATCGCCTCCACCAATTAGTCATTCTTCCCCTCTATCCTCAATTTTCTATCAGTACCAGTGGTTCTAGTTTTCGGGTACTCGAAGAAATGTGGGAAGCCGACCCGATGTTAAGACAGATCGAATATACTTTAATTCCTTCTTGGTACGATCATCCCCTTTATTTAGAAGCTATGGCTGATCTCATCGCCCAAGAATTGGATAAATGTCCTCATCCTGAGCAAATTCATCTCTTTTTCAGCGCCCACGGGGTTCCTCAAAGCTACGTTGAAGAAGCTGGCGATCCCTATCAAGCCGAAATTGAAGCTTGTACCCGTTTAATCATGAAAACCCTTAACCGACCCAATGCTTACACCCTAGCCTATCAAAGTCGAGTCGGCCCTGTGGAATGGTTAAAACCTTACACAGAGGACGCATTACAAGAACTTGGGGAACAAGGGGTCAAAGATTTATTGGTGGTTCCCATTAGTTTTGTCTCTGAACATATCGAAACCCTACAAGAAATTGATATCGAATACCGTGAAGTAGCAGAAGAAGCGGGAATTGCCAATTTTCTGAGGGTTCCTGCTTTAAATACCCATCCCCTTTTCATCCAAGCTTTAGCAGACTTAGTTACCCATTCTCTACAAGAACCCCCTGTAACCTTTGATTGTGTCACCCATCCCAAGGAAAATATGAAAATGTATCCTCAAGAACGTTGGCAGTGGGGAATGACAACAGCGGCCGAAGTTTGGAATGGAAGACTGGCTATGATAGGATTTTTAGCGTTGCTGATCGAGTTAATTACGGGTCACGGACCCCTACACTATGTGGGGCTATTGTAACTTTTGTTTCAACCAGTTTATAAGGGTTTGGCTTAACTGGGGATCATCGGGAGAAAAGACAGATAACTCCGATGATTCCTGTCTGGTGATAACGGCAATGATTCCGTTAAACTTAGCTAAACTCTTTAAAAGATGGGAAGATAAGCTAGAATTAGGATCATCGTGAAACAATAAAATCAGAGGGCTTTTAGTCGAGTTTTTCTGCAATAGATGCCAATAAAGACGCAACTTAGAAAGAGTTTCTGGTAAACCATGATCAAAGGCTGAACAACCTTGTTCTAACATTTGATCATAGATATCAATGGCAGGATTATCTGGATCGATAAAGCGACGACTATCGATCCAAATGATCTGAGTCAACTCTACGTTAGACGTTTTGTTGAGTCGTTGTTGTAACTGCTCAAACAGAGTGAGAGTGTCTGTTGTCTCAGGTTGAGGGGTTTGAGACGATAAGGCAACTTTTACTGGTAAACTGCGTTGATGCCAAGCTTCCCTAAAGGTCTGATAGGATAGATGTTGTGCGCAGTGCCATATCACTTGATAAACAGGGGAATTGTCTGGTAATGATTTCTCAAGAAGATGATCCCGTAATTGACTAACCACGTGAGGCATTTGTTTTTCTGGCAAAAGAGTAATTAACCCCTCAGCCATTTGTTTTCCTAAGTCTTGTTCTTGGATGGTTGGCAAAACTTTGAGAAAAGCAGTGATCGCCCCTTTATTACCCGCAGCAATTTTACTTAAACTCTTAGCTGCACAACGACGACTTTCTGGGTGAGAACTGGTTTCTAATAGTCGAATTAATGCGGCGATCGCTGCGGGGTTTCCTTGACCAATTTCTCCTAAACTTTCAGCAGCTAAACTACGAATATCAGGATCATGAGTCGATTGAATAAGATTAACCAAAACCATTAAGGCTTCTAAATTTCCTGGATCAATTTTGCCCAAACTAACAGCAACTTGACGTAAAACAAACTCATCTCTTGATATTTGTAAAAGTTTAGTTAAAGCATTAATACAAGTGGGATTTCCTGGATCAATTTTCCCTAAGTTTTCTGTAATTTCTCGATAGGTTTCTTCATCTTCTACTTGTTCCATTAATTGCCTAGACACTTTAACAATCATCGGATTAATCGGATCAATTTTTCCTAAACTGTCTAAAGCTTCTTTGCGAGTTAATAAGGGTTCATCTGGAGCGATTAATTTTTCTAAAATAGCGATCGCTTGTTCATTTCCTAAACCAATTTTTCCTAAACTACTAATAGCAATCCAACGCAGATACATATCATAATTTTCTTCGAGAAAAGTCACTAAAGCAGCGATCGCTTGACTATTTCCTGGACAAACTTCTCCCAAACTATAAACCACTTCTTGACGAATACTTTCGGTTGTTGCTGTCTTCATCAATTTGATTAAACCAGCAATGGCAGTGGGATTTCCTGGATCAATTTTTTCTAAACTTTCTGCGGCTTGTCGTCTAGTGGTTTCGTCTTTTGTTGTCCGAATTAATTGCACTAAAATAGCGATGGCGGTTGCATTTTCCTGACCGATCATTTCTAAACATTGAAAGGTTCGTCGCCTTAAATTAGGAGCCGGTTGACGATGTAATAAACGAACTAAAGCTTTAACCCCCTGTCTATTTCCTTGAGCGATTTTTTCTAATCCTAAAAAAGCTTTTTGATACTCTGGTTCACTGGTAGCGGTTTCTAACCCTTCAACTATCAAACTGATAGCCGTGGGATTCCCTGGATCAATGGTTCCTAAGGTTTCTGCTAGTTGCCAACGAAGGGTTTTATTTTCAGTATTTTTGAGGCATTGAGTTAAAGCCGTGATTGCTTCTACGTTTTCCTTACCTAATCGTTCTAAATAGTCTAATCCTTGTTGTCGCTGTGACTGTTGTGACTCATTTTGAATACGGTTAATCAGATCAGTGATCACCAGCGGCCGATAAAGATAACTGATAGCTTCTCTGGCTGCTAAACGACGTAAGTTTGAGGAATCCTTGTCTGCTAATGCCCAGACAAACAATTGTTCTATAATTTCTGGTCCTAAAGAACAATCAGGAAATTCTGACAAGGCCATGGCTGCGGTTAAATAGGCCCTAAAACCATAAAAATTTTCCTGACCACATTCATCTTCAAAGCTAACTAAAGCTGTCATAAGGGCTTCTTTTTCTTCTGAAGCAATATCTTCTCTTCCTAACCAAAACAACAAAATTTGCTGCCATTGGTCACTAAACATCCCTAAAGCTGTTGTCTCTTTTGCGAAAAAATATTGCCAATTATCAATCCCTAAAGCAGCAAAATAATCTTCAAAGGTTTGATCCTCAAATTGATACTGATTCTGTTGTTCTTCTTGAGTTACCATTCCTACAGGTCTTAACCAATGGAGTTGCAGACTCAAAGCAAATAAGGACGGATTATCTTCAATCATCCCTTGAGAAATAGGGAGAGAAGAGTCTCCTGTTTGTCGATGATTGAAGGCTAAGTGAGTTAAAAATTGATCTAACAGTTGTTGTTCTGTGGAGGTAACAGGGGCGTTTTCTACCTGCCATTGATAAAATTCGTTTACTAAAACTTGATATAACCTGGCTGTTGTTTGGGGTAAGGTTTGAGGATTTTTCTGCCAAAGACGACAGAGTAAGGATAAGCGCAAGGGATTCTTTAGCCAGGTTTGAAGATGTTGGTTTTGGGGTTGGCTTAACAGAGTAGACAATGTTTCCCCTAAATCGCCTTTCATCTCTAGGTTTTCTCTCTGGGATGAATAGGGACGAAACCACCTTTGAACAAATTGCTGGATTTCAGTTTGATCTGAGAGGGATTTAGTTTGATAGATATCAAATTGGGCTAAAGCTTGCGGTTGCATTTTCCAGGTAACTGTTTGGCAGGTTAGAATGAGATGGGAATTGCCTAAAGATTCGTGTTGTTGTCTGAACAAAGCAAGAGGAGAACCACTGCCATTACTGATAGATTTAGCTAATAAGTAATCAATCCCATCCCCCAATAACCAAATTCTACCGCTCTGTAATAATGTTTCAAAGGATGCTTGCCAAAATTCTTGAGACAGTCTTTGCTCTGTCCCATAATGCTTCGAGCATTGCGTTAGCCATTTCTGGGTTAAATAGTCCTTGAGGGTGAGGGTTTTCAGTTGCTGAGGAGACACCCAAATGGGGATGTAGTCTGTTTTCTTTAACATCCAATGGGCCAATGTTTGTAAACAAAGACTTTTACCTGTTCCTGATTCCCCAATAATGGCAATGTTACGTCTGTGTCGTTGCGCTTGATCTAATTCACAGATTTCTTGAAATAATGATTCTGCTTGATAGTTATTGAGATTTAATCCTTCAGATTTAAGGAATTTGACTCGGGATGATTGGATTTGAAAGTGTTGTGAATAAGTGTTGCGACGCTTAGTATCACTTTGAATATAGTCTAAACGGATAAATAAGTCCTTCCCATCTTTTCCCTTGTCATCAGGTTGGGTACTCATGGGATTGATAGGTAAGAAATATTTCAGCATGATGCGGCCAACTTTGTTCCAGTCAATGCTGAAATGGGAGGATTTTTTTTCAGTAGTGGGTGAGTTAGTTTGGGACATTATTGTCGCCTACTTTTACTACAATTTTACTGTACTTATGGCGAGTTTTTGATAGAGTCAAAATAATAATTTTTTCTGGTTTCTAGTCAGAGCTAAATTCACCCTATTTTATTAAGAACTGTTAACAGAATGCTAACCTTTCTCTCTTGGTATCCTTTCCAGTTAAGTTTAAAGTTGTCTTAGTGCTTTTTTAAGCGGCGACTGCTTGAGGTAAATGTTGAAAGATGGTTTCTAATATTTCTTGTTTATCTATCGGTTTACAGACTAAACCTGAACATCCTAAAATCTTATTTTGCCAACGTTCAAATATCCCTTGTTTTTCAACTAAGGCAATAATGGGGGATGTTTGTAAAGTTTCCTGGTTACGTAGCTGACCACAAATTTGCCAACTATCTATTCCTGGCATTTCTAAATCGACAAAAATCAAGTCGGGTTTATGAACAAGACACAAGGCAATTACTTTACTACTATCATTAATTCCTAGAAATTGATAACCTTTTTTGGTGAGAATATCGTTCATTAATTGACAAATTCGGGGATTATCATTGACACAAGCAATTAATTTTCTCTTATTTTGAACTAGGGATTTTTTTTTAGGTAACGCTAACGGTTGAGGTAGATCTTCAATTTCTATTAAGTCGATCAGTCCTAGTTGAATATACAACATTAAAGATGAGGTTAACCGTAACAAATCCTGGTTGATATGAACGGATAAATCTCGCAAACTGCGTTTTCCATCAATATACTGGGTTAAAATTTGATAGGTTTGGGGTGAAGTACGTTTCTTTAATTGTTCTAAACTTTTAATTACAGGAGCTTCATTGGGTGAGTGATTGCCTAAAGTGGAACGGTGCCAATTTTGCCAAGATTTCCAGGTAGCAACGATGCTTTGTTGTGGATCAAACAAGATAGGGGGAGAAGAGAACTTATGATCACTATAAAAACGACAGGTTACTTGGCGACTTTGCATCAGGTCAAATAAAACTTCGATGACCATACTAGCAATAATTTCTAATAATTGTGTGCGGTTAATTTTCTGTTGTTTAAACCAACTACATAACACATCATAGTCCCAACTAATGGGGTGATTTTGGCGAAGAGATGCAGCAATATCTTTTTGAATGGGAATAGATTGAAATCCTACAGCTTTGATTTTTGGGCAAATTTGTAAGACGGTTCTTCTCCATCTCCTTATATAATGAGTTCCCCCTGTTACATAGATAATTCTCCCTAAATACCAATAAATATTAGATTCTTTTCCTTGGGAGGTTTGACAGGACATTCTACCACTAAATTGATTATTTTTTAATTCTTGAAATAAGGTTGCCTGTTGAGTAGTGGCAAAATTTTGAAAGCAAACAGGGGGTCGTTCAGAGATTCCCTGTGTCATGGAAAAGGTGGTTAAAGGAGATTGGGTTTTTGTTTTTTCCTGATTAACATAAGCCATTGACACAAGCCCTTTAATTGATTTACATTATCTACTTAATGCTATCTTGTCATAATTTTTCTGGTAGTTGAGTGATTATGATCACCTTCGGATCCTACCTGATGAAAAATGAATCAAGACCCATAAAATCAACACTTTACTAATTAACGAATATGGCGTTAATTTTATGGTTTTTCGTTGTTAATTAACATAACTCTTTATTCATATTGCTTTTAAGCACTTCTAATCCTTTTTTAACACGACGAGAAACGGTTACTACACTAATGCCTAATTGTTCGGCTGTTTCTCTTTGGGTTAAGTCTTTGAGGAAAACAAACTCAAGAATATTCCTAGTTCTTTCTTCCAATTGTTCCAATGCTTGTTGGAGACGAATTTTATCTTCTTGTGCCAGTTGAAAACTGCGATAATTAGCATCGGGAACTAAGTCTCCTAAACTGGTTTGTCCTTCTCCATCGTTACTCACTTTAACATCTAAACTAACCGGTTCTCTATTTTGAAAGGCAAGTTTAATTTCTTGCCATTCTTTTAAGGAAATTTCTAAAACTTGAGCAATTTCTGAATCTGTTGGTTGACGGTTAAATTTTTCTCTAAATTCTTGGCGCACATT
>JASJDD010000202.1 GCA_030065735.1 Crocosphaera sp. | reverse complement strand
GTATCAGTCTCGTCGGAGATTGAGCCTGGGAACCCTCAACAGTTAAATCTGTTTGAGTGGATGGATGGAGAGGTGATTTTTCATCAGAATCCCCAACCTCAGCGATAGCAGGTTGGGGTTCTTCAACAAAACAGTAAAAATGATAGGCTAAATGTAAACAAAGCCTATCATTATAAAGGGTCTTAAAAATAACCTATGAGTGCTTGGCGCGATCGCCTAAACAAATTCACTGGAAAAACCCGTTTTGTGGTTTGTCGTATCTTTGTGCATCTTGCCGGAGATGACATTGCTCCCTTATTAGGAGTCCTTAACCGCGCAGCAAGAAACGCCATAGACGCAGAAGGGGACTTAGAAGCGATTGGAGAAGGTTTAGTTCAAATTTGTCAAAATCTTCTGCAAATGAGCCTTTACTGGCAATCTGCTGGTAATGAGGGGGATTTTTTTTGGCAGGAGGGAGAAGCGGGGGACTATTTCACCGAATTGTTCACCGACTCAGCCCAACGTTACTTAAGTGAAGTAACCTTGTCAGAAGAAGATGAAAATAGTCCTTTATCCTTCCCAGTCACCCGTAACTTGGTGGTAATGATCACCGTCGCTTTTACGGGTGAAGAACCGGACTTAGAAACCAATTTAGCCGATAGAGAAGCGTTAGAATATGGTTTGAAAGCCTTAATTAACCTTCACTATCAAAACCGTCTAGAAGCCATACAAATTCACTATTCTCCCGCACAGTTTGGAGACGAACTCACCAACGATCAATTATTACTCAATTTTTCAGAACTCATACCCTTATGATGCGTAAATTATTAGCCATTTTCTTATCCCTAACCCTCTGTTGGACGACCGTTGCTTGTAGTTCTCCAACCTCCGTTCAATCTTCCTCTCCTCAGAACAATAACACTACCCTCACTCCTCCTAACCAGGTTGCAGAGGGACGTTATCCGGTTCAACAAGCAGAATATGATGATGCTGACGGAACCTACACTTTGATGTTGTTGAATACTCCAACAGGAAAACCCCCCATTTACCGGACTCAAAACCTACAAATGGCCAGATTAACCCCTGAAGAAATAGAACAAGGGGAAACTACCTATCTAGAAGTGACGGGAGATCAAGCAGTGATGCACCTCACCGAAGATTTTAAAATCGAGTACGTTCACACTGTCACCGAAACCCAAACCAACCCCCAAACAGGACAACCTCAGACAGTTGTTGTGCGTCGTGAGTCCAATTTTTGGACCCCTTTTGCCGGTGCATTAGCTGGTCAAGCGTTGGGTAGTTTATTGTTTAGGCCACAATACTATGTTCCTCCCATGTACCAATCCGGAGGGGTGATGAGGGGTTATGGTGGTTATGGCAATACTTATACCCAAGCTAGTCAACGCTATCAAAGTAAGTATAATGCACCGCCGGCCGCCGTAAAAAATCGTCAAACCTTACGCACCACTGGAAACCTTAACCGTTCTTCTTCTAGTTCTAGTGCTACTCGTAAAACACCTTCCCGTAATACCAGTAAGTCTAGTGGTTCTGGGTTTGGTTCGAGTCGCTTAGAAACTAATGGTAAGTCTCGATCTAACGTCCAAAGACGATCAGGTTTTGGTAGTAGTCGTCGTTCCCGTAGTTTCAGCAGACGCAGACGTTAAAAAAAATTATGGAATTTTAGAAGCGATCGCTTGATTAAAGGCGATCGTTTTTTTCTTTAGCTATTTTATAAGGGGAAGTTCAGATCTAACAGTTATCAAGACATTCATCTATTTCGCTTTGATAATGAAATAGGAGATGTCTTTATTTTGGCTGGTGACAATATACAAATTGTGATTCCTCCTACTGGATCTTGGTATTTTCTATGAAACCGAATTTTGAAACAATGAGTAAAGATGAGCTAAAAGCTTACGTTTTAGAACACAGAAACGATACTGAAGCTATTAGATATCTGTTTCGTATTTCACCAGATGTCAAGGTAAAAACATACCCTCCTGTTTGTACAGAAGACGGTGTACCTATAGAGGAAAATATACGCATTATGGAACAAGCTATTCAAGACAGAATTAGAAACAAGGATTATTAATGCGATCGCTTTTCATTCCTCGGAAAAACTCAACTCAGGAATAGAAATAATTGCCCCATTTTCTTTCATCGAATCACTTAAACAAGTTAAAATTTGTACTAATTTGGTTGCAACCCTTCCCGAAGAAAACTCACAAGGGGTATTGGTTTGAACACTCTCTAAAAAGCGATCGCAAACTTCTTTGAGTGGTTCCGCTTTTTCTACAGGAATCACCTGTTTTTCTTGTCCTTCAGGGATAAATTTTTCTCCTTTCGGTTGTACATAACCCTGTTGTAAAACAAGGGGTTCATCTTTCGACATCTCATCAAAAATTAAAGTCCCTTCACTTCCCACCACACACAGACGACGCTGTTTATCAGGATTGCACCAACACAGATGAATGGTTGCTTGAAATCCGCTAGGATAATATAAAGTTAGCCAAACCATGTCCCCTAAACCATCAGGAGACAAAGTAGTACGGCGATCGCTTTGTAACCAAACCTTTCCTTGTGCTTGTACTTGATCAGGATATTCACCCAACCAGTGGTTAAAAATGCTAAGATCATGAATAGCTAAATCCCAAAGCGCGTCCACATCTTGGCGAACTGGACCTAAATGGGTTCGACTGGCATAACCATAACGTAATTCCCCTAATTGTCCCTCTTTTACAGTCGATTTACCCTGATTGACAGCAGCATGGAATAAATAGGTATGATCGATCATCAACTGTCGCTGTTGCTGCTGTGCTAAACGAGTTAATTCTAAACATTCCCCAGGATCAAGGGTTAAAGGTTTTTCAGCTAAGATATGATAACCCGATTGTAAAGCGTCTTTAATTAAAGGATAATGGGTTGATGCGGGGGTGACAATGACAATCCCATCTAAATCAACTTCTTGTTTTATGGTTGTCCAATCTGATGTCAATAAAATGGATTGGGGATCAAGAGAAAACTTGTTTTGAATAGCCTCTAAATGATCAGAAATTGGATCAGCGATCGCCACCACTTCTGCTTGAGGGTGTGCCAAAAAATTCCGCACCAAGTGAGTTCCCCAACGTCCAACACCTAAAATAGCTAGTCGAGTTTTCAACGGTTTCTATTCCTTTCTCGCAACTCAGTTGTAGTTTACATCATTCTCTGGGATTATCTAGATACACACGAGAAGAAGGGGAAGAGTCCGCCTGATTTGAAGAGTAATAGGCAATGATTAATATAGGCACCATGAGGGTTAGGATAGCGATCGCTATTCCCATAACGTGAGTCCATCTATGGGCAGGAGGTTCAGAGACCTTCCCTGACGGGCTACTAGATTCCATAAAATGATAGTTCTGATTGTGGGTTAAAGGACATTGAGAAACTGAATAAAAGTCCTCTCTTTTATTCTACTGATTTTTTTAAGAGATTGACAGGGAAGTATTACAGCTTAACAATAAAAAACCGCCACTGAAGCGTGGGCGGTTGCAATAAGCAATCGGAGGGTGATAATTGACTTTATGTCTTAGGTTTAGTTTATGGTAGGATGAATAGTCTTTATGTAACCGATTTAACGGAGTGGTGAATTTTTCGAGAGTGACATCCTCCTCAATTAAACATCGATCACTCATTCGGTAATCTTAGAGCTAATGGCTAATAAATCTCTGACATGACTCAAACATTCCATCTCCCAGGTTTCCCATTGATAGGAAGATCGACAATGATGAATCCAGAGAATGCCCCAGAGATTGTCTTGAACTAAAAGAGGTGTCAAGGTAAGATTGGTAAGAGATAATTGCTCAAGAGGAGCGATTTCTTTCTCAGATAAATCAATTTCCCCGAAGAAATCAAGGATTATGGTTTCTCCCTGTTCATAGCTAGATCGATATAGGTTTAATAAGGTAATTTTTTCCCATTCTAAGGTTTTAACAGAGGGATAACCAGAGGCTATGGCTTCGGCCATCAGTTTTCCATCCATCCGATGAATACCCACCCGTTGTGCATTGAGTTGGTTTCGCAGTTGCTCTAGACAATCTTGAAACAGAGATTTAAGTTGAAACGATTGTTGCCACTGATGGATTATTTGATGTCCCAGACGTTGCCATTGCTGTTGTTTAGCCCAGTGAGATTTTAAGCTATTTAACTCTCTCCAAGTTTGACTAGTCAATAAGAGATGATTAACCCGTTGTGATAAAACAGACCAAAAAATCGGTTTAGTAATATAATCCGTTGCTCCTGCAACAAATGCCTGATCGATGGAGTCTTGATCATCAAGGGCTGTAATCATCAAAATGGGAAGATAATCATTATTCCCAAGAGAACGCAGTTTTTGACAACAGCTAAACCCGTGCATATCTGGCATGATTGCATCTAACAACACCATATCAGGCTTGTGACGATTGTATTCTTCCAGACATTGCTGGCCACTTTGAGCTTCGATCACTCTATAGCCTTCTTCTTCCATGGCAATCCTTAAGAGATTTCTCATGGTGCGATCATCGTCAACAATCAGAATTAAGCAATCTCCTGGTTTAAAAGTTAGGTTATTCACGATTCTTGTTAGAGTGACAACTTAGTCATGGAAGCATGATTATTCAGTTCTCTTTGCAGAGCATGGCAAACCCGATCATACTCTATTCTGAGCCTAAACATTTTTTCTTCTACCCCCTCAAGGGTTCCCTGACGGGCAATTGTCTCCATTTCCTCACATAAATGACAGAGGTACGTCCCTCCTAAATTGCCACTGGGCGATCGCAGAGCATGGGCAGCTTGAAGAAGTTGCTCAGAATCTCTATTCTTGATGGCCTTTCTCATTGTACTGAGGCACAACGGAGTATCTTCAAGATACCCCATAATAATATCATTGGTTCGCTTCCCTGCCATTTTGCGTAGTCCCTTGAGAATTTTGAGATCAATGGGCAAAGACTCTGATAAAGGTTGACAGCCGGCTAAGGCTTGTTGGAGTTCTTCAATGCGAATCGGTTTAGCAATATAGTCATTCATTCCTGCTTCTAAACATTTTTCGCGATCGCCTCGCATGGATTCTGCGGTCATGGCAATAATTCTGGGCCGTTGTTGAGGGGACATGGTTTGATAAATGTGCTGGGTAGCGGTTAAACCATCCATTTCGGGCATTCGTACATCCATTAAAATCACATCGTAGGAGCGATTGTTTAAGGCATCTAACACTTCTCGTCCATTACTGACCATATCTGCCCAATAACCCAATTTTTTCAACAATAAATTAACCACCTGTTGATTGACGACCACATCTTCAGCTACCAAAATTTTTAAGGGGTGAGTTTGTCCCAGTGAGGATTGTGCTGACGACTGCTCTGGTTTGGGTTTGGTAATTATGATGGGCTGACCGGCAAAAATCTCCATTAGAGCATAGTACAATTGGGACTGTTGTACTGGTTTAATTAACACAGCTGCAAATTCCCCTTGGCTACCTTGAGATGCCATTTCTGCCTTGGTAATCGAACTGAGCATCACTAAGGGTAAACTAGCACAGTTGGGTTGTTTACGAATTTCACGGGCTAAGTCTAAACCGTCCATCTCAGGCATATTCATATCTAAAATGGCCACATCAAAGGTAATTCCTCGTCGTAGCCATTCTAAGGCTTTCTCCGCGGAATCCACAGCACAGGTAAACATTCCCCAAGATTGTGCCTGATTGATTAAAATCTTTCGATTGGTAAGATTATCGTCAATAATCAACATTCGCTTACCCATTAACTCCCCTTCTCCTTCTTGAGAGGTAACGGGAGAGGAACTAGGAGCCGCTTGGGTACGGAGGGTAAAGTTAAACGTGGAACCTTTGCCTTCTGTACTATGAACCCACATCGTTCCCCCCATGAGTTCGCTTAATCGCTTACTAATGGCTAATCCTAGCCCGGTGCCTCCATATTGTCGGGTAGTAGAAGCGTCTACTTGACTAAAGGGTTGAAACAACCGATGACAACGATCAGGAGGAATGCCAATCCCCGTATCTTTGACGGCAAAACGGAGTTCATAATGGGGGTTTTCTTCTTTTTCTTCCTCCTCTTCTGCAGAATTGAGGGGTGTAGCATTGACATAAATCACCACTTCCCCTTGATCAGTAAATTTCACAGCGTTACCAATTAGATTAGCGAGGATTTGTTTTAATCGGGTACTATCTCCGACAATGGCACTGGGGGTATTCGATTCGATTAAATAAGCTAATTCTAGGCTCTTTTCTGAGGCTTGAGGGATGAATAAACGTAATACTTCTTCGATACAAGGCCCTAGTTCAAAGGTTGCTTCTTCTAACTCTAATTTTTTGGCTTCAATTTTGGAAAAATCGAGAATATTGTTGATCATGGTCAACAGATTTTCTCCGCTATCGCGGATGATACTGACAAATTCTTGTTGTTGATCGCTTAATTTTGTATCCAGCAATAATCCTGTCATTCCTGTGACAGCATTTAAGGGGGTACGAATTTCATGACCAATCATCGATAAAAATTCACTTTTGGCCAGATTCAGTTCCTCAAGTGCTTTTTCTGAGGCTTTTTGTTGGGCCATTTGTTTTTGTAAATCTTGAATGGCTTGGAAATACTGACCTAAACTAGCAATTAGTATTTCTAATTGATGGATTTCATCCCATTGCTTTAATTCAGGGCGTTTTTCTTTCGGTAGTAACGATTGGGTTTTTTTAACTAATTGTCCTAAGGGTAGTTGGACTTCCCGTCTAAACATGACGAACATGATTAGGATTAAAACACCACTAACAATGAAGGAAGCGATTAAAATTTTGCCAGCTGATTTTAGGTTAGTTTCTTGGGTCGGTTTTAGGGTATAAGCAATACGGACTTCCCCTAAAGATTGTCCAGCAGCAATGATTGGTTGCCGTATTTCTCTAATGTGAGGCTGTTTTACGAGTTCGTCTAGTTGTGATTCTACTTTGCCTTGTTTTAATTGAGAAAGGGTAATAGCAATACTAGACTTTTCCTGATTAAAAAAGCTGGTAACTGGCACTCCTTGCTCATTGACAATCATACTGTATAGTAAATCTCTTCTGACACTTGATTGTCTCATGAGTCGTTCTAGGGTACTATCATCTAGTTTCAGGTTAGAATCTTGAGAAATAATGCGAATTTCTTTGCCTAAGTCCTTGATCCTTGTGGTCAAATTTTCCACTCGTTGATAATATCGCCAACGAATCTGAATTACGCCAAATAATAACTGAGCTAAGAGCAAACCAAGACTGGTCAGTCCTAAATATCTAAGGGTGATTTTATTCGGTGTGAGGTTGGTCAAATTCATAAACTTAAATCAATATGGATATCAATCATCGGTTTCTATATAGCAGTTCTCATACTGGTGAGGTACAAAGGTTATCCCTTTGAGGTAGGTGTTAGGTGTACCTCATGAGTCCAAGAAACGCTATCGGATTTTGCTTCTTAGAAAAACAATTAGGGAAAGAATAATCCTTTTGTATAAATAGTCAAGGGGTTTGTACAAAACTTTATATTTTGTTAATCTGATCAGAGTTTGTTCCTTTAAACTTTACAATATTTAATATGTAATAACAATATATTAAAGATTAACGGTTGACAAAAAACGCACTAATATGTTTTTTCCCCAAACTCAAGTTAAATTAAGAACCAAAACTTTTTTCTAGCATCTCTTGTCCGACACAAAAATGCTATGTTTTTAGTCTTAGCACTACTACTATTGTGATCATCATCTTCCAGTGATAGTAATCACTGATTCAGTAGTTTTTATTAGGTAAAATACAAAACAACTATCCATAACATGATGCAAACACGGAAATTAACTTTCTGTTTATCGTTTATGATAGTTTTACACTATTATTGCTATTTTTTCAACCATTAGTATGAGCAATCGATCATTATCAGCCACTTCAGAAGGAATTGAGGCGGCTAAAAAAGTTTTAGCATCTAAAGGTTGGACTCAAGAATATTTAGCAGGAGAAGTCGGGTTATCCAGTCGCCAAAGTATTTGGAAATTTTTATCTGGTCGTCCTGTGTCCCGTCAAATTTTCAAGGAAATCTGTTTTAAGCTACATTTGGACTGGGAAAGTGTTGCCAATCTCCCTGATCAAGTTGTCTCGGTAGTTAATTCTAGGGGAACCACCAACAGTTTAAAGGTTTCAGAATTAGTATCGGCCATGCGTTCTCGGCTCCAAGATAGCATCACAACACACTGTAGTGTTTTGCAGTCTTCTTTTGAAATAACCCAACCCCCTCTACAAAAAATTTACACAAGTACAAGTTTTTACCTTGAACCAAGCTATCAACGCTGGTTAGAGGTATCTGATCTAGAAAGTTCTTTAGCCGAAGCTGATACGTTCCGTCTTTCTAAGCCTCATTCTAACACTGTGTTCGATCTAGAATTGGTCGCTAAACAAGATAAATTAGTTATTTTAGGGAAACCAGGGGCGGGAAAAACGACTTTTTTACAGTATCTCGCTTTGCAATGTAATAACGGAAAATATCGACGAGATTTGATTCCTTGTTTTATTCAATTAAGAACTGAATGGGAGCAAGGGGATGGGAAAGTTCTTAATTTACAAAGATATTTAATCAGTTATGGTAAAAATTACGGATTATCCCATCAACAGAGTAAGATTTTATTAGAAGCAGGAAAGTTTCTCTTATTATTAGATGGTTTGGATGAGGTTCCTCAACAATATCGGGAAATATTGTGTAAAAACATTCAAGCTTTCTCTCAGGAATTTTATAAAAATTCACTAATAATAACGTCTAGAAAATCAGCACAGCAGTTTCATTTTCGAGGCTTTACTTATGTAGAAATGGCAGATTTTGATCACAATAAAATTCAAGATTTTGTAGAAAAATGGTTGATTGCAACCAGTAAAAATGAGACAGAAGGCAAGAAAAAAGCAAAGCAATTTTTAGAGCAATTAAATAGCCCTGAAAATCAAGCCATTCGAGAATTAGCTGTTACCCCAATTTTACTCAATCTCTTATGTTCTGTTTTTAAAGAACGAGCTAAATTTCCTCGTCAACGAGCTAAACTATATGAAGCAGGATTAGATATTTTACTACAACGTTGGGATCGCTCTAGAGGGATTGAACGAGATGATTTTTATCATAATTTGCCTTTGCTAGATAAAAGAAAGTTATTGTCTAAAATTGCTGCAGTTACTTTTTCTAATGGTCGTTATTTTTTTGAAGGTCATGAAATTCAAGAAATTATTCAAGATTGCTTATCCAATGATTGTAATTTTAAAGAAGATATGGAGACTTTATGGTTAACCAGTGAAGCAATTTTAAAATCCATTGAAATACAACATGGTGTTTTAGTAGAAAGAGCTAAAGATATTTATTCTTTTTCTCATCTTACCTTCCAAGAGTATTTTACTGCCCGTCATATTATAGCAAGTGATAGTCAAACTTTAGACAATAGGTTAACAAATTTAGCTGAAAAAATAGCAGATGAAAGTTGGAAAGAAGTAATTTTCTTAACTGTTAGTATGTTGTCCAAAGGAGATATATTAGTGTTAAAAATAAAAGATGTTTTAGATAGATTAGTTAAAGAAAATATAAAACTAAATCACTGTTTAAAATTCCTCGAAGAAAAAGTCAAATCTCTCAATTCATCTTGCTGCTCAGAATCTGCAACTAGAGCTTTTTATTTTACTTTATATAATCATCGAGATTTTAACTTGGCCTTATCCTTAGACTGTCAATTTGCTTATCAAACTAAATTGAGCAAAGATATTCAACTAGATTCCATTTTAGTGCGCTCATTTATGGATAGTTTGAATTTAGTAAAACGGCCTAACATAAAAAGTTTTTTAAGTTTACGTTTAAGCCTTGAAATTGAAGAGAAGTTTCAGTTAGATAGTCATTTTCTAAAAGATTTTAAAACATTAAAACAACAACTTCCTGACCTGGAACAAAACAAAAATGATCTTCTTAACTGGTGGGAAAACCAAGGAAAAGAATGGGTAGATGACTTTCGTAGTCTCTTAATCAATTACCGTAAGATTTGCTACGATTGGCAATTAAATGAACAAGAAAAAGAGCTATGGA
>JASJDD010000201.1 GCA_030065735.1 Crocosphaera sp. | reverse complement strand
TAACCGTTAGTTCACAGTGTCACTGGACTTAGCAACCATTTTACCATTAGATACATGGGGTTAAAACCCCTGTTCGCTCCACTGCCACGCCTTAAAAGGACGTGGCTAACTCTCGCTCACGGCCGTTTAGGTTTTTTTAGATCATTTTGCATAAAGTCAGGAGTCAGAAGTCTCCCAGTCAGAAGTCAGAATTTAGTTTATGTCCAAAATATAATAAGTAAAAATAGTTTTTAAAATCAACATATTCTTAGATAAAATATCATGCAATTTAATCTTAATGCTTATCCTTATGCTTCTCAACGTCGTGTTATTTTAGCCAAAAATTGCGCTGTTGCTACCAGTCAACCCTTGGCAACTTTAGCAGGAATAGAGATGTTTCAAGCGGGAGGAAATGCTGTAGATGCAGCTATTGCTACCGCCATTACTTTAACTGTGGTTGAACCCACTTCTAATGGGATAGGGGGTGATGCGTTTGCCTTAGTTTGGGATGGAAAATTACAGGGCATTAATGGTTCTGGAAAAAGCCCAAAAAACTTATCATTACAAGCTTATTCGGGTTTAGAAAAAATGCCAGAGTTAGGCTGGTTAACGGTAACAGTTCCTGGGGCAGTTTCTCTGTGGTATGAAGTTTGGAAACGTTGGGGAAAATTACCCTTTGAACAGTTATTTAGTCCTGGCATTCGTTACGCTAAAAATGGGTTTCCTGTTTCTCCTGTTACTGCAGAAATATGGCGACGCAAACAAGCCATTTATCTTAGTAAAAGAAGACCAGAATATCAATATTTTAACCAAATTTTTTTCCCAAAAGATCGCGCCCCAAAAGCAGGAGAAATTTGGGGAAGTGGTTTCCATGCTGACACATTACAGGAGATTGCGAAGACAGGAGGAGACAGTTTTTATCAAGGAAAAATAGCAGAAAAAATCAACAATTTTTCAGCAGATACAGGAGGCTATTTAACGTCTGATGATTTAGCCAATCATACCCCTTTATGGGTTAATCCTATTGCCACTGAATACAAACAATTAAAAGTATGGGAAATGCCACCCAATACCCAAGGAATTGCAGCATTAATGGCTTTAAATATTGTCGAAGGTTTAAAGATTGAACAATATAATCGTGATTCTGTAGACAGTTTTCATTATCAAATTGAAGCTATGAAATTAGCCTTTGCTGATGTTTATGCTTACGTTAGTGATGCTGATTACATGAAAGTTTCTAATAGAAATTTATTAGACAAAGATTATATAAAACAACGTCAGGAATTGATTAATTATCAAGCTATTCCTTTAGCCAAACCTGGAATTCCTCAAGGGGGAACTGTTTATTTATGTACCGCAGATTCAGATTTAATGGTGTCTTTTATTCAATCCAATTATGATAGTTTTGGTAGTGGAATTTTAATCCCAGAAACAGGCATTTCTTTACATAATAGAGGCTCAGCCTTTACTTTAGAAAAAGGGCATCCCAATGAAATAGAAGCCAATAAGCGTCCTTTTCATACAATTATTCCCGGCTTTCTCACCAAAGATAATCAACCATTAGGCCCCTTTGGAGTCATGGGTGCGCCGATGCAACCCCAAGGACACCTACAAATGGTCGTGAATTTAACAGATTATCAAATGAATCCTCAAGCTGCCTTGGATGCCCCTAGATGGCGATTTTTAGGAGAAAATAGCATACTTTTAGAAAGGGGTATAGCTCCCGAAATCATTGAAGGTTTAAGACAGCGAGGCCATGATGTTAAATTAGCTCCTGAAACCATGTTTGGAAAAGGTCAAATGATCTTAAAAAATAACGGTGTTTTAATAACAGGTTCCGAACCCCGTGCAGACGGTTTAGCATTAGGTTATTAATGGGTAGAAGTCCCCATCGATCAATTGTAATAAGATCGATAAGTAAAAAAATATAGAAGATTTTGCTTTAAACCCCTAAAATATCTTCTATGATCAAGAGAGACTGGCGCAATCTGGGTAATCCATGCAGCCTCATTTAATACCTCAACGTTTTTATCAATGGCTCAAATCAAGACCCTTTGCTCTCAATGCCACTGATACCCGTTATGCCTTAGCGGAAGCCTCCTTAATTGGAGTCTTATCAGCGATCGCAGCCTTAATTCTCAAACAAGGAGTCGGTTGGCTAGGAGGATGGCGTGTCGCCTTGGCTAATGAGTTTGGTGGTATAGTCGTGCTGCCCTTGGGAGGATTGATTTTAGGATATTTGGCGGGTTTGATCATTGAAACCCTCTCCCCAACAGCGACAGGGGGCGGGATCACACAAGTAAAAGCGGCCTTAGCCCGATACCCGGTTCCTTTATCCTTACGGGTAGCGGTGGTTAAACTGGTTGGCACTATTTTAGTGTTAGGAGGCGGTTTAACCCTAGGCCGTCGGGCCCCAACCGTGCATATTGGGGCAGCCTTAGCAGCGCAACTGAGTAGCTGGGTTCCTACTTCTCCCGAACATCGACGACAAATGATCGCAGCCGGGGCAGCAGCCGGACTAGCGGCCGGGTTTACCACCCCCATTGCCGGGGTATTATTCGTGATTGAAGAGTTGATGCGAGATGTTTCTGGGTTAACCCTAGAAACGGCCATCGTCGCCTCCTTTACTGGGGCAGTGGTTTCCTTAATTTTGCAGTCGTCTACCCTCAATTTTCCCTCCTCTTTACTCGAACTGCCGGATATTACGTTCACTGCCTCAGAAATTCCCTTTTATCTCCTCTTAGGCATCTTAGCCGGCTTATTAGGGGCGTTATTTAATCGAGGACTCCTGGCCAGTGTCAAAATACAAAGGTACTTTAATTTACCTTTATCCTGGCGCATTGGCTTAATGGGAATGGTTTCAGGCCTGATTATTGCCCTATTACCCCCTTTCTTTCGAGATAATGCAGGACTGCGTATTGTTCTGGTAACGGGGGAATTAGATGGCAGTCGCATTTTATTGGCTTTTGTGGCTCATTTTTTCCTCACCATTTTGGCCTATAGTTGCAACGCCCCTGGAGGGTTATTCGGTCCGGCCTTGGTATTGGGGTCTGCGTTAGGCTATTTAGTGGGAGATTTTGAGGAATTATTAACCGGAACCGGCACCGAGTCTACCTACGCCTTGGCAGGAATGGGAGCATTTTTCACGGCAGTGGTGAGGGTTCCTGTGACAGCCATCGTTTTTGTCTTTGAACTGAATACGGATTTTAATATTGTTTTACCCTTAATGGTCACTTGTGCGGTTTCTTATATCGTGGCTGAAAGTGTTTCGCGGGGGTCTCTCTACGAACATATGTTACAGGCACGGGGTATTTATCTCAATGAAGGGGCCACAGGACAAGATTTTCTCTCCAAACTCACCGCGTCTCAAGTCATGGAGTCTCAGGTAGAAACCTTATCCAGTGATTTAACTTTAGATGAAGTCCTGCAAGCGATGTCTACCTCTAGTCATCGAGGGTTTCCTGTGGTGACTCAAGGTCAATTAGTGGGCATTGTAACTCAAACGGATCTGGCGAAATTAAAAAAAGTGCCAGGATATACTCCCCTATCCGAGTTTATGACCCGACGACCCATTACAGTGCAAGCAGAGGCTTCTTTAAGTGATGTTTTATACCTTCTGAACCGTTATCAACTCTCCCGTCTTCCTGTCACAGAAGGCCATAAATTAGTGGGAATTATCACCCGAACGGATATTATTCGTATCGAAGCCAACCAGTTACAAGGGGATGATACTAGCATTAATGAGGTGGTTCCCGATCCTTCCTATATTGCCTATCAAACTCGGGCCCCGTTAGCTGGAGAGGGTCGCATTTTGCTACCTTTGGTGAATCCTGATACAGTCACTTCTTTGTTTAAAATTACTGCAGGGATCGCCCAACAACAAAACCAAGAAATTGAATGTTTACAAGTCATTACCGTGCCTAAACATAGTGATCCGGCACAAACGCCCGTGATTACCCAACATAGTCGTCAATTATTACAAAGAACCGAAAGATTGGGCCGTCAACATCATATTTCGGTTCATACCCAAATTCGTGTGGCCCACGATCGCACCCAAGCTATTTTAGACACCATTCGAGAACGACATATCAATCTCATGGTCTTAGAATGGACGGCTGACAATCATAGCCCAGGGACTATTTTTGGGCCAGTGATTGATAGTTTAATTCGTAAGGCTAGTTGCGAATTAGTGTTAGTTAAATTGGGACAGGAAAAAGAAGCTTATCCCCAAACCTTAGATAAAGATGCCACGTGGTTAGTTCCGATTGCTGGTGGTCCCAATGCGAAGCGGGCCATGGAATTGTTACCTGGATTAACACAATTATATACTCGTACCCGTTCCCCGATTATTTGGTTATGTCAGGTGTTTTCTCCCCATAAACCGACCCCTAATTATCAATCTTTAGAAGTTAAGGCTAAACAATTAAAAGAAGAACTTGAACGTCCTGTAATTCCCCTTCCTATTCGTTCCCAGTCTGTTGCTGATGCGATCGTTCATTTAGCAGAAGCAGAAACTTGTGACGTGGTTATGTTGGGGGTGAGTCGAGAAGGGTTATTAGTTCAAGTAATGCAGGGAAATATTCCTAAAAGAATCGCTCAACAGGTGAAAAGTACTGTCATTTTGGTGCGAGGAAAGTTAGATAATTAGTCAGGATTGTCTGATCATTTTTGGCTTGGAAATATTGACTTAAATCCCAAGTTACGGTAAGTAAATTAATAGAAAAGCAATCGAGTAATAATTACTAACTTTAATGAATTATTTTTATCTTCGCCCTGAAGACTTGCCCCCTCGCACCCCTGTTGATGACTCTGTACAACGCAATCTTGATCAAGCGATAACTCGTTATTTTTATGAAAGTTGCGATCGCCTAACTCAAACCGTCTTATCCTCTGGTGGATGGTATGTAACGACCTGTGGCACAGCCTTGACTTTAGTGATTATTTGTGCTGACAGACGACATAATTGGGAGGTCTTAAAATATATGCCTTCTTTGGCTAAATATTTAAAGGAATTTGCTCCCACTACTAATATTCGCATTTATCCCCCACCAGGAGACGGAACATCCTTAGAAATGCGCTTTAAGTTGCCGATGATGTCTCGATAGTAAACTACCCACGCACGTCGCTACGCTATGTGCGGGGCTTTTAGTAGCCCTAAATTGACTGGAGTTGCCAATAAATTTGAACCTCCAGGCGTGTTTACCGACAATCATTGGGTCTAAAACCCTGCCTTTGAAGGACGTTCGGCGAAGACTTCGGCGTGAGCTCAGTCGAACGCTCAGTCGAGCCGCGAATCGTTTTTGAGACGGAGCGTAAATCTTTGTCTCAAAAACAACTTCTGTGCGATAGCACCGGAACGTAGTGAGGAACTTCTGACTTCGTTAACAGTGAGCGGTGGTAACTGCTTTGAAAAATCAAATAATCAAATTGCATAATTATTGTTGAAATTGTGTCATTAACCATTGTCCTACTTCTGAGTGATCTTCCTGCCGACTTTTGCTTAATGCTTCTTGTAAAATAGCTAAATTTAAACCCGAAAACACTTGAGAAAATTGAAGGCGATAAGACCCTTCAACTTCTAAAGTATAAGCAATAATCTGACAATTTTCCACATTAATTACCCAATATTCTTTAATACCGAAAGATTCGTAAAGGGACCGCTTTATCCCAATATCATCAAGAAAACTGGTTTGAGAAATTTCTACTACTAAATCAGGTGGTGAATACTGATTCAAATTCACAATATTTGTCCCCTGTGGAATAATCTTTGCATTTTCTCCTACATAGCAAGCAATATCAGGTTGAAATTCTTTTAGATTAGTCTTCCGAAAAGAACAGTTATCTGCTAGTTGTAGAGGAATATTCTTAAGAATACAAAACAGATTAATGGCAACAATAATCAGACTGTGATCGAGACTGTGATCAAATCCAACTGGTAACATTTCTAGTCTCATGTGATGATGATAATAATAAGCTTTTAGCTGTTCATTAGCTGGGTCATCAGTAATTTGCAAAAAGTCTTCCCATGTTATTGGAATCCACTTATCTAGGACAATTTTCGTTTGAGTCGTCGTCATAGGTTTAGCTGTAAAATCCATTGTTGTACTCCAAGAATAATTTTTCGGCACTTCATTAAGACTGTTACGTTATTCAAGTCCCTGAAAATGTTGTTGAAAATATTGTTGATATAAACGACAACTGATGATAACTTCATGACTTTGAAAATGAACTAATCCTAAACTTTGTAATTTAATGGATTCTATCAAATCCAATTCAATTGGTTTAGTGGCAAAAACGACCTTTTCTAAAGCTTGTAATAAACCAGAATTTTGTTGTTGTAAACTCCATAATTGTCGCTGAAGATGGTCACGATAAATGCTAGAAGCAGCATGAGGATCACTGATTAAAAGTTTTTCTAGGGTAATCTTTTTTAGAGAAATATGATACAATGCCAATTTTAATAAATAGGGATTACCTCCCACTAAATCCATCAATTTTTCTCCTTGCTCTAACGACCAATTTAAGTTATAAATTTTCGCTAACTTTTGGACTTGTTTAGCGGTAAACATGGGTAATGTGATGGGAATTCCCACATTAAAGGGAGAGTGATTAACATTGAGAGGGATATAAACTTCAGCAGAATGAACCACAATTAAGCGTAATTTTTTCCAAATGTCTTTATTTTTTCCCTCTTCGTGCCAAGCTCGTAATAACCCAAAAAAATTGTCCGCTAAATCGGGATATTGAAACAGACAATCAACATCATCTAATCCTAAGACTAAAGGGTTTTTTAAGGTCGATAAAATATGTTTTTCAAAATAGATTTTACAACTGATTTTACTACCAAATAAATCATCCCAATAATCAATGACTTTATTCTCAATTTTTAAATTTAAACTAATATTAGCGCAGAACCATTGTAAAAATTTATCTAAGTCTTGAAATAACCCTGTATCTGCTAATTGAAAACTCAAAGAAATAGCAGCACAGTTATTTTTACTGCCATGATTGATGATTCTCGTTAGTAGAGAACTTTTTCCCATGCGTCTTGGTGCTTTGAGTCGAATTAAGGCTCCTGGTTGTAAAATAGCTTTATAACAGTCTGATTCTATCGGTGATCGTTCCAGATAAAATTGAGAATTAAGCGGAACTTGTCCTTCAGGTAATTCCGGTTCATGGGATAAAACAGATGAAGTCTCTTCTACAGAGGATATCTGCGGATAAAAAAAGTCTTCATCAGATAGTTTTAACTTAAAAGCTTTAAAACAACATTTAAGAGTTTGTTTATCCACTCGTGACTCACAAGCAAAGACTTTCATAAGGGTATCCATTGCTAACCCTATTTTATCGCTTAATGCCTCTAAAGTATAGCGATTTCCATGATTTTCTGCGTATTCAGCTTCAGTTTTTGCAGTTTGTAGTTTTTCCAACCCTCTCTCTGTTAGAATCACTCCACGTCGTCTTCTTTGTTTTTTTCCATTATTTTCTGTCATAACCATGAACATCGTTGGGAGGAAGTGCTATGTTATTTTTAAAGTTTAGCGAATTATCGTATCATAGTGTTCTCAAGTTGACAAATTTGTCGAAGAACTAAAAAACATAATTAGATTATGCTGTTTTTATAAAACGAATAATCTCTCTAACTTGATGGAGAAAGTTACTATCTTCGGTTAATTGGGAAATCGCTTTTCTTGCTTCTCTAGAAATTTCTTCATGTTCTAAGCTATTTTTAGCTTCAAATTTATCTAATTGCGCTCCAATAGTAATCACTTCTTTACGGGTTATTTCCCAATTTTTTTGTTGTTGATTAATCCAAGAATTAGGATTACTGGTATTGAATTTATTTTGAAGAGAATTGACTTGTTGTTCTAATTTAGCAAAGCGATTTCGTAATTCTAAAATGTCTTCACGAGGATATTTAATCTCTTGTCGAATGCTGGATAAACGATAAGCTAAATACTGATATCCTCTCAGGGCAGGTCGTAATCCTGTTAATAATAATGTAGCCAAAGAACTGACATATCCCACTGAACTAATTCCCAGAGCAGCGAGTGCATAAAGTCCTAACGCAGACAATAAATGAAGCGCGATCGCTACTAATAAAGACCATCGACTAACAGTATTAATATAGTCTAATTTTTTACTATCAATAGGAATCCCTTTATCTTGGGAAATAGCTGCTTCTGAGGCAACTTCTTTGGCATCAAAATAAACATTCCAAGGAATGGTTACAATGGCTAATAACCACCAAAAACTGGCTACTCCAATGACCCAATCGATAAAATTACCGGCAGGAATTTGTAACCATTGTAATAAAAAGAAAGCGACTAAAATTAAAAATCCTAACCCGGCACTAAAGCTAAAGTACCAGTAATAACCGTAAGTATTTCTCATAATTAACTCTCAATCCCAAACCATTGTTTAACCCTTCCGAATCGGAGCCAAAATCTCCGTCTTAAGGCTATAATAGCCTTAATTAAAAGAAAAAGAGACGACGAATTTACATCCGTCGAGTCCCATTTCATCCCCTGTCTGCTTAAAATATGAAAGTTAAGCTAAAAAGTGCCTTAAACGATAGTCATATCGATGCTAATCAAAGCAATACCCAGCGACAAGTTGCCATATCCCTTTCTACCCTCAGCGAAAGCAGCGATCGCACCCTACCCTTAAACTTAGGATTAATTTTAGACCATAGTGGGTCAATGACAGGGAAACCGATAAAAACGGTCAAAGAAGCGGCCATGCGCTTAGTAGAAGGGTTAGGTCCTGATGATCGCCTGTCTGTGGTTACCTTTGATCATCGGGCAAAAGTCATTGTTCCCAACCAAAACATCGATGACATTGAGACAGTCAAACAAGCGATCAAACGCCTCAAACCAGAAGGAGGAACGTCCATTGATGAAGGGATGAAGTTAGGGATTAAAGAAGTCGCATTGGGAAAAGAGGATCGGGTTTCTCAAATCTTTTTATTAACCGATGGAGAAAATGAACATGGGAACAATGAACGCTGTTTGAAATTAGCCCAAGTTGCAGCAGAATACAATATTACCCTCAATACTTTAGGATTTGGCAACCATTGGAATCAAGATGTTTTAGAAAGCATCGCTGACGCAGTAGGAGGAACCCTCTGTTATATTGAACAACCTGAACAAGCGTTAACGGAGTTTAGTCGTCTGTTTACCCGTATTCAGTCCGTAGGGTTAACCAATGCTTATCTCTGCTTAGAATTGATGCCAGAAGTTCGTTTAGCAGACTTCAAACCCGTAGCGCAGGTGGAACCCGAAACCGTCGAATTAAACCCCCAACAGGAAGGAAACACCTATATTGTCCGTTTGGGGGACTTAATGAGCGATAATGCGCGAGTGATACTGGTTAACTTATATATTAGTCAATTATCCCCAGGAAATTACACCATCGGCACCGTACAAGTGCGTTATGATGATCCAGCTATTTCTAAAACCGCTTTATTGTCCGAAAAAATTCCTTTAACCGTAGAAGTTCAAGGAGTATATGAGGCGAAAATCGATAGCAACGTCCAGAAATCTATCTTAACCTTAGCCAAATATCGTCAAACTCAATTAGCCGAAGCCAAGTTAAATAAAGGCGATCGCCAAGGCGCTGCCACATTGTTGCAAACCGCGGCCAAAACTGCCTTACAATTGGGAGATAAAAGCGCGGCTACAGTCTTGCAAAGCAATGCCACACAGTTACAAGCAGGGGAAGAACTCACTGAAGCGCAACGCAAGAAAACCCGCATTGTGTCTAAAACTGTTTTGCAAAGCGATTAAAAGATTCATTAACTGATCTGACTTTATGTTAACCCACCCTAGAGCCTAACATAGAAAGATGATAGCTCTGAGTTGAGAAAAATAAGTTAATGACAGTACAACGTTGGACCGATGAAATGCTTGAACAAAATCGTTTCGCGCAGTCCCCATCTAAAATCTGTGATTTAGATGGGGTTAGCGAAACCAATAAATAAAGGCGAAGCATGGTTATTCTGGTGGTTCTTGATTATGTTACTATGTTTCTAAGTCAACAAACTTTTTAGTCATTATGGGTAAGTCTCAAACCAAACGTAAAACTAAAAAGAAAAACTCCGA
>JASJDD010000200.1 GCA_030065735.1 Crocosphaera sp. | reverse complement strand
GCAAATTGTAATTAGCCCTAACCCTGAAGCACTGCTATTTTCTTCCTCCGCTAATTTTTCCATTTGTGTGACATATAACTCTTCAGGATCACAAGTCACTAAGTCATTAATAATGGTTTTGAATTTAGGCCAATCTTGGGAAGGGATACAATTTTTTGAAAATAAAATCACGGTTTCATCTAATAAATGAATGCCAAACTGAATGGTACTATGAATGGCTTCATCATGGAATTTCATGGCATTTTCTAAGAGTTCATTAGCAATATAACTAACCGCCCCTTTCAGTTCTTTTTGCCGTTCAATGCTATTGGGTTCATCTTCGTTGGCTGGAAAAAAAGTGGTTAGATAATCCGCGACAAAATCTGCTGATAATCCATTATTGCGCCAGCGTTGTTTTAAAGGAATGGAAGAAGGGGAAAAACTAATCACCAAGAATTGATCACTGTCTGGTAGATTCTCTTGAAAATCTCCATAAATCTCATAATTTTTCATGGTTTACTGTTCATAAATTAAGCAATAAGTGTGACTCGTTTGATCAGGGTTGATGCAATCTTTGATAAGGGCAACACTTCGACAGCAGACCCCATTTCGACAGCAGCTTTAGGCATTCCATAAACCACACAACTTTGTTGATTTTGAGCAATGGTATGCCACCCTCGACGACGCAACTGTTTTAGTCCCATAGCCCCGTCTCGTCCCATCCCTGTCAGCAACACAGCAATTCCTCTTCGACTCCAAGATTGAGCCACACTCTCACAAAAAACATCAATAGAGGGACGATAGGGATAATTTTGAGGCTCCTTAGTGTATGTTAACGTTAAATTGGGACGTAGGACTAAGTGATCGTTGGTTCCTGCTAACAAAACTTTACTTGCTGAGAAGGTATCCCCTTCAGAGGCTAAAACCACAGAGAGAGGGGTTTGTTCGTCCAACCATTTAGCTAACCCCGATGAAAATTGGACATCAACGTGCTGAATAACAACAATGGTGGCCTCAAAATTAGGAGGCAATTCCCCTAAAACTCTGGCTAAAGCTTTCGGTCCCCCTGTGGAAGCCCCGATAATAATCAATGGGGGTAAATGACGAGGGGGATAAGATGACTTATTAAGAACTGATTTCTCGCTGCTGGTTTCTGACTTAGCATAAGGCCGTTTAGGGTGAAGTCTGCCGATGACAATGCCAATGGAGACAATGGTCTTTAACAAAGCTCGATGGAGTTTTTCGTTTTCCGAGATGCCCATAATCGGGGTACTGACCACATCTAAAGCCCCATAACCCATTGCTTCAAAGACTTTGGCCGAATTCTTTTTGATGTCAGCCGTCACAATTAAAATGGCGCAGGGGGACTGCTGCATAATCACTCTGGTGGCTTCCACTCCGTCCACTTCTGGCATAATTATATCCATCAGGATTAAATCAGGGGTGTCTCTGGCGCAATAAGCGATGGCAGTTTTGCCATCATAAGCAACCCAAGCAATATCATAGCCAGGGACTGAAGTAACAATGCGTCGCAGTATTTCTACGATCATCACCGTATCATTAACAATTGCAATCCTCATCAGGGTGCTGTCATCAGTGTTATTTTTGCTTAATTACCAGTAAAGTGATGTCATCATAGACGGTTTGGGTATCAATGTGTTGCTTGACATCATTGATTACAGCGGTTTTGATCTCTTGTGCTGATTGTTCCCAATTTTGACTAACAATTTCACATAAGCGTTCTAACCCATACATTTCCCCAACAGGATTTTCTGCTTCAGTGATACCATCAGTATAGAGAACCACCACATCTCCAGGGTTTAATAAGATTTCAGTTTCTCCTAAAAAATCACTAATGTCTTCTTCTAATCCCACGGGAAATCCCAAATCAATAGTATCAACGATCTCAATTTCTCCTCCTTTTCTGACCACAATTAAGGATTCGTGTTGACCACTTAACCGCAGGCAATTCTCTTCATAATCTAATAAGGATAGGGTTAAATTTTTATCTGAGTTAATCCGTTCCACGTTATCAAAAATAGTGCGATTAATGACAGACAAAAACTTAAGGGGGTCCGCTTCATTTTGGGTCATTAAGGTACGAATGGCGGTTTGCACCATAATCATGACCACACCACTTTCTAACCCATGACCGGTTACATCGCCAATACCAATTTTAACCCGACCGTTTTGATTTAAAACATCATAATAGTCTCCCCCTACATCTGTGGCCGGTTCCATAAACCCAGCAATATCTAATCCTTCGATTTGTTTTAATTCGTCGGTTTTTGGTAAAATCATCTGTTGTAATCTGCGAGTAATCTCAATTTCTGCGCTCAGTCGGAGGTTTTCTTCCTTGAGTTTTTCTTCTGCTTCTTTGCGCTTTAACAGGTTATTATAAGCAGCAGAATGGTAACGAATACGGGCAATTAACTCCACTTTATCGGGTAATTTAACTAAATAGTCATTAGCCCCTAATTGAAACGCCTCAGCTTTTACTAAAGGTTCTTCTTTACTCGAAAGAACAATTAAGGGAATATCGTGGGTGGGTGCATCTTTTGCCCGTAAAAATCTCACTAACATCAGCCCTTCAATGTCAGGCATGACCAAATCCTGTAAAATGACCGTTGGTTGAACTTCTTTTGCCATTTTTAGGGTTTCTGTGGGGTCACGGCAATAGTGAAAGATAATATCGGTTTCTGTAGCTAACATACGGCGAATGGCTTCGCCAATGGTGGGTTGATCGTCAATTAAAAGAACAACAATAGGAGAGTCGGTCATTATAGAGGGTGATGGGGAGCATCGAGTTAAGATGTTAGGGGGTTAGCCACCGTCGTTGCGATCAAAGTCCTTTCTCTAGAATAACCTAAACTTGTCATCCTATCTTAAGGGACAACTTGATCGCTTCGCTCGAACTCAGAAGTTCCTCACTACGTTCCGACGCTATCGCACAGAAGTTGGAAAAAAAAGCAAGACGAGTAATAATTTCTTTCTTTATTTCCTACTTTTAAGTGCAGTTTGTTTTGATTAGTTTTTAATCACTTCTGACTTCAAACTTCACACTTCTGACTTCTTCAATCAACCCCTTTTTGACATTGCAATCGAAGATTAGTATTTTAGCCTAACAAGCGTTTGATCCACTTTAATTTACCTTTATAGGGTGGGAAACGCAAATTGGTTTCTAGCCAAAAGGAGCGTTTTAAAACACTTTTATAATGAGAAAATGTATCAAAACTGGCTTGACCATGATAACTACCTATGCCACTCTTTTCAATACCACCAAAGGGTAAGGTTAACACTCCATATTGCATTACTGTATCATTAATACAAATTCCTCCTGATGTAGTTGTTTCTAGTACCATTTTCTGTTGCTTTTGATCGTTAGAAAATAAATAAATAGCCAAAGGTTTAGGTCTTTCATTGATAAAAGTGATGGCTTCTTCTAATTTATCATAGTTTAGAATCGGTAAAATTGGACCAAATATCTCATCTTCCATAATGGGAAACTCAGGTGAAATGTTATCAATAACTGTAGGAGAAATATAATTTTCTTCTGGAATGAGTTTTCCACCTATAATAATATTTCCTGGTGATAATAAAGCAGATAATCGTTGAAAGTGATACTCATTAATAATTCTTCCATAGTCTAGACTTTGAGCGGGTTCTTCTCCATAAAATTCTTTGATTACTTGCTTAATAGCTTCTAGTAGTTGTGATTTAATTGATTGATTAACTAATAAATAATCTGGAGCAACACAACTTTGTCCAGCGTTCAAAAATTTTCCCCAAACAATTCGTTTGGCTGTTTCTTCTAGATTGATATTTTTATCAACAATACAAGGGCTTTTTCCTCCTAATTCTAAGGTAACTGGTGTTAACTGCTTGGCAGCAGCTTCCATGACAATTTTTCCAATGGAAGGACTTCCCGTAAAAAAAATATGGGCAAATTTTTCTTGTAATAATTGTTGACTGATTTCTTTTCCACCTTCTATCACTTTAATATAATTAGGTTCAAAATTTTTATTAATAATTTTTGCAATTAATTTCGAGGTATTTGGACTTAATTCTGAGGGTTTAATTATGGCACAGTTTCCAGCAGCAATCGCTCCTATTAAGGGCATAATTGCTAAAGAAAAGGGATAATTCCAAGGACTAATAATAAGGACAACGCCTTTGGGTTGAGGTTGTATAAATGCAGTAGCAGGAAACTGTTCTATAGGAGTCGAAACATAACGAGATTTCACCCATTTTCTCAAGTTCTTTAGAGCATTATCAATCTCTTTTTTTACAATTCTAATTTCTGCTAAATAACTTTCAAATTTAGACTTACCTAAGTCTTTATCCAAAGCTTCTGATATCTCAGTTTCATGATTGATTATTAACTCTTTTAATTGTTTCAGATTTTGCTGACGTATCTTAAGAGTTTGGGTTTTTCCTAACAAGAAATATTGATATTGTTCTTTGACTATTGTTTGTATATTTTCAGTTTTTAACATCTTTCAATGACCTCTAGTATCAAATTAATAATTGATCAGGTAACCAATGGTTAATTCCTGATTAAGTCTATGGCTTGATCTAATAATTGATAACCCTCTTCTACTGTTTCAATACGAGACACTTTATCCCTTAATTCTGATGCACCACTAAATCCTTTACAATACCAACTTAAATGTTTTCTAGCTTGATAAATTCCTCGTTTACCTTTATATTCCCACAACCCTTTTAAATGTTCTTTAGCACATTCTAGCTTTTCTATGGATGTGGGTTGAGTCAGTTGAGTTCCTGTTTGAAAAAAATAGTCAATTTCTCCGACTAAAAAAGGATAACCAAGGGTTCCACGAGAACACATAACACCATCTGCGCCTGTTATTTCTAAACATTTGATCGCAGCTTCAACAGAAAAGATGTCCCCATTTGCTATAACGGGAATAGTCAAGATTTCTTTTACTTTTTTAATCCATTCCCACCTAGCATTTCCTGTATATCCTTGGGCGCGGGTTCTACCATGAAGGGTTAACATCGATGCCCCTACATCTTCCATTTTTTTAGCAAATTCTATGATATTAATTTCATTATCATTCCATCCTATTCTAGTTTTAACGGTAACAGGAACATTCACAGCTTTGACCACTTCTTTGACAATTTTTTCTGCTATTTCTGGTTGTCTTAATAAAGAAGAACCACCTCCTTTTTTAGTTATTTTATTAACAGGACAACCCATATTAATATCAATAGTTTTTGCTCCTTCTATTACTGCTTTTTGTGCTGCTTCTGCCATAAAATCAGGACGACAATCAAATAATTGAATACTAATAGGTTGTTCATTGGGATCAATTTCCATCAGTCTAGGCAGTTGTTTTAAATGATGAATTTCTGTGGCACTTACCATCTCAGTATACATCATAGAATTGGCGGAATAACGCCTAACTAAACGGCGAAAAACTAAGTCAGTTACTCCCGATAAAGGAGACTGTAACACTCGACTTCTAACTTCAACTGAACCAATTTTTAAAGGTTGTGATAATTTGTCTTTGAGATAGGAAGAGATAGATAACATAGTCTTATTTTGATTCATGTAATACCTGATTTTTAATTTCTCTCGAATTATTTAATGACAGTAAATTTGTCCAAGCTAGAGTTAATTGAATCATTTGTAAATAAGTGGGTAAATCCAATTGCCCATTGGCTAACATTTCTTGATATTTATAATGATAACTTTTCAATTGTTTATGTTCTAAAATCAAACTTTCTGGAAGTTCCTCACTCCATTCGTCCATTAGTTTCAAAATTTGATCGAGGGATGATTGTCTTTGTTTTTCTTGCCATCTTTTACATTGATCGGAAAAAATTTGAGTCATTTTTTCAATCTGTTCATAAACTTCTGGTGCCACTTTACCATCAATTAACATTAAACGATATTTTTGACGTAACTCCTCAATTTCTTCTATAGCTTTTTGAGGATTATTATCTAATAATTGTCTTAATTCGTTAATGGTTTGTAAGTTAGATTTAAGGAGATTTTTTTGTTTTCGTTTGCGCCACCAACGAATTAAAAAGCCAAGACTACTGGTACTAACCAACATAATAAAAGCCGCTTGTAAGGGCTTATTTTCTTGTAAATAACGTTGCCAAGCAACTCTAGGATCTCCATAATTAAAGACTTCTTGCGCCCCCGGATGCAGATAAATTAACCCTTCAGTTAATAGTTTAGCATCTTGTTGAGAAGCTAATTCAGGATAAAAAGGAGAGTATTGACGAAAGTTAGAAATAATCGCCCAAGTTAACAAAGAGACTTTTCTTTTATTAACATCAGGACGAGTAATTAATGCTCCAGGAGTTACTATAGTAGGTAAGTCTTGATTGGGTAATTCTGGTAAAGGTTTATAAGTGCCTTGCGGTATAAATTTCCCTTGATAAGATTCAGGAAATTGAATGGTTAAATAATTAATTAAACTGGAATCTATAGGGATAAAATGTAGTTTTGGGGCTTGATTTAATTCCTTTTGAAACCTCTCACTGGTAGCTAAAGGACCGACATAAACAAAAGCATCAACTTCATTATTAATTAGTTTTTTCAGTCTATTTTCATTAGATTTTATCTCTGTAACTGTTATATTACTGGCTTCAAAAATTCGCTTGGCTGTAAAATAAATTCCGCTACCTTCTGCACCTACAATAACTCTTTTTCCTTGTAGATCCGCTAAATTTTTAATCTCAGAATTGGCTTGAGTGACTATGTGTAAATATTCTTGAGTTAATACCAATAATGTATTAACTTTTCCCTCTTTCATAGCTTCACTAGCGACATCTAATTGGACAATAGAAAAGTCAACTTCTTTGTTTAATAATCTTTGTAAATTTTGTTGAGATCCCTGAGAATTATGATTATCAGTTACATCAATTTGTTCGATAGTTTCTGCTGATAGTTTTATCTGAGAACTAATTCTTTGATAGCCACTTCCTGGGGAACCACTGGAAAGGAATACCGTTGTTTTTTGTGTCGTACAACTTGCTAAACTAAGGGGAACAATTAATATTAAACTACGGATAAATAGTTGTTTTATTATTTTAGTTTTCCAATGATAAATCATAAATTTGACGACGAGAAAAAGTTGTTACTTGTGCCAACTGACGACTAGCTTGCGATCGCGTCATTCCTTGGTTTAATAATTGTTGTAATTCATCTTTTAATTCTTTAACAGTTAACTCAAGGGAATGACTTTGAGAACAGCCTGCTATAATTAAAGTAAATTCTCCTTTAATTTGTTGAGAATTCTTATAATATAGGATAGCATTTTCTAGAGTACCTCGCCAAAATTCTTCATAACGTTTGGTTAATTCTCTTCCTACTGTAATCTGATGATCATCACCAAAAATCTCTTGAAAATCTGTTAAAGTTTTCAATAAACGATGGGGGGCTTCATAAACAATAATAGTACGAGTTTCTCTCATTAATTGATGAAGGCGATTCTGTCTTTCTTTTTCTTTTAAGGGCAAAAACCCCTCAAAAATAAAGCGATCTGTCGGCAAACCAGATACAGAAAGGGCTGTCATAGCAGCCGTAGGACCAGGAATGGGAATAACATTAATATTTGCTATAATACAACTATAAATTAAATCATATCCAGGGTCAGAAATTCCTGGCATTCCAGCATCTGTTACTAGGGCAATGGTTTGTCCTTCTTCAAGATAGTTTAATAATTCTGTTTGACGAACCGTGCGATTATGATGGTGGTAGCTAATCTGAGGCGTAGTAATCTGAAAATGATGCAAAAGTTTAGCAGTATGACGGGTATCTTCTGCGGCGATAAGATTAACTGATTTTAAAATTCGGATCGCCCTCAAGGTAATATCTTCTAAATTTCCGATGGGTGTTCCCACAATGTAAAGTGTTCCCTGCTGTAAACTTTCGTTGTTCATTATATTAGTCATGAATGGATTATTTGTCGGTTTAACGACTCTCGACATCATTTATCTTGCTGATCATTTTCCCCATTCTAATGAAAAGATTGTCGCACTTGATCAAACCATTGCGGCAGGGGGTCCAGCTACCAATGCAGCCATTACGTTTCAACATTTGGGTCATCAAGGGACTCTTTTAAGTATGATTGGAAACCATCCCATTAGTCAACTCATTTGTGCAGAATTAGAAGATTGTTCTTTAAGTGTTTTTGATCTTGATCCTTATCATCCAGATCCCCCTCCGACTTCTTCAATTATTGTTAATAAACTGACAGGAGAAAGGGCTGTTATTTCTATTAATGCTATCAAATCTCAAGCTAAAGCTGATAAATTATCGTTAGAAATTTTACAGGATATTGATATCATTTTGATCGATGGACATCAGATGGCTGTAAGTCAAATAATTGCCCAAGAAGCCCAAGCAAGAGGAATTCCTATTGTTATTGATGGGGGCAGTTGGAAACCTGGATTTGAAAACGTTTTACCCTATGTTGATTATGCTCTTTGTTCGGCTAATTTTTATCCTCCCAATTGTTATAATTCTGATGATGTTTTCAATTATTTGAAGCAAGTTGGTATTCCAAATATTGCCATTACCGGGGGACAAAATCCTATTAAATACTGGACTTCAGATAAGTTAAATAGTATAGAAGTTTCTCAGGTCAAAGCCATTGATACCTTGGGGGCTGGTGATGTTTTTCATGGGGCTTTCTGTCATTTTATTCTGACCCATAGTTTTATGGATTCTTTAGGAAAAGCTTCAAAGGTTGCTACTGTTGCTTGTCAATCGTTTGGAACTCGTCAATGGATGGAGAATTTAACAGTTTCTGCAACAAACAATAATAAGAAACCAACAGAAAATGATCTTTTTTTTTGCTGAGTTCTAGAATTGGTTAACTGCTAGTTTCTTTATCATGCCTTTTATTTTAAACTATCTGTTAGTATAGTATAAAAAAACTAAACAAATTTTGTAAGTAACATGGCTTCTGTTACCAGTTATTCTTATGACGTTAAATGGGAAAAATTGCCCGACGATTTTATCTTACCCGATGATCCCGTGGATAATATTCATCAACCTGCCTTGGCTGCAGCTTTAACCGATAGCTTAGAAGTTGCTGATAAACTTCCAGATACTGCTGTCACAACCACCAATTACGGCATCTGCGCCACCGTAAATGGCAAAATTGTCGTAAAAGCTCCTGACTGGGCTTATATCCCCCATATTCGTGTTCCTCAAGACGAAATTGATCGCAGCTACACCCCCCAACTTCAAGGGGAACCGCCCATTATTGTGATGGAGTTTCTCTCAGATAGCAATGGTCACGAATATTCCAATAAACCTACTCATCCCCCTGGAAAATGGTTCTTTTATGAGAAAATCCTCAAGGTTCCTCACTATATCATTTTTGAACCCTACAGTGGTTTGATAGAACATTATCAGCTTGATGAATTTGGGGCATATAAAATACAATCTAGTGATGAGACTGGACGTTATTGGATTCCTCAATTACAGCTTTATTTAGGGCTTTGGGAAGGCACCAGAGAACAGCGTAAAGGCTATTGGTTGAGGTGGTGGAATGAAACGGGAGAATTGTTACTCTGGGGGTCAGAATTAGCCATTCAGGAACATCAAAAGGCTGAGGTTGAAAAGCAAAAGGCTAAGGCTGAAAGGCAAAAGGCTGAAGTTGAAAGACAAAAGGCTGAGGTTGAAAAGCAAAAGGCTGAAGTTGAAAAGCAAAAGGCTGAAGTTGAAAGACAGAAAGCTGAGGCTGAAAGACAAAAAGCTGAGGCTGAAAGACAAAAAGCTGAAGTTGAAAGGGAAAAAGCTGAACGTTTAGCTGCTCAATTAAGGGCTGCTGGTATCGAACCTGAATTTTAGCGATTCATTTGTAGGGGTCAACAGTTGTTAACCCCTACATGAAGTGAAGAACCAGAAACAAAGTTAATAACGGTTTTAACACCACATATTCCTTAGAGACTGTTTATAAATAGAATCTTAAGACGGTAGGGTGGGCAAGTTAAAGACTTATCTAAACTAACTTCATCCTTGGAAACCTTGCCCACCCTACAAAATTCGTTGTTATTATTTCTTTAGGAA
>JASJDD010000199.1 GCA_030065735.1 Crocosphaera sp. | reverse complement strand
GCTCACGCAAAGCATAGTTATAGGATTGGCGACAAATTTCTAGCCATTCACATAACATTGCCTGTTGCTTACTATCAGGGTAAATTCGGTAACAATAGTTGAGGGTTAGAGTCATAGACATATTCTACCAGAAAAATATCAAATGGTAGAAGAAATGGCCGAACAAGGCTGTGCTGTCGCACGTTGATATACTGGTCAAAATTCATCCCCACCTAAAATGTGAATGTTCCTGATAGTATTTTTAGGTGGGGACTTCTTTTGACATTTTTGTTAAATTTCATTGGGATCAACTCCTAATTCTTTTAATCTTGCAGCTAAACGTTCTGCCCTTTCTCTTTCAGTTTCTGCCCGTTGCCGTTCCATTTCTGCCTGTCGACGTTCCATTTCTGCCTGTCGACGTTCCATTTCTGCCCGTTGACGTTCCATTTCTGCCCGTTGACGTTCCATTTCTGCCCGTTGATATTCAATTTCTGCCTCTTCTTTGGGTAATAAGACTAAATTTCCCTGTAAATCGTAAAATCTCAGCCAAAAAGCGGACTCATTTAACACCTTACCTTCCCAAGTCCCTAAATATAGCTGTAACGTCTCACAAAATAACCAGCCTCTTTGATCAGCTATGATCTCGGTATAGGTTTGCTGACCATTTAATCGCCATCCTTGTAAAGAAGTGGCATCATAGGGATCGTAAATATAGTACTCTCTTGTCTTAAAAACTTGCTCATACAGGGTTTTTTTGTCTGTTTTATCAATATTAGCTGTAGAATCAGACATTAATTCCACAATCACATCGGGATAACGTCCATTTTCTTGCCAAACAATCCAAGCTTTACGATCTAAAGTACCATCCACATTCAACGTCACAAAAAAATCAGGCCCCCGAAAATCTCGGTTCATGCGTTGGGTGGCACTATAATAAACAAACATATTACCCCCGGCAAAAAAGTCCTGACGGGGCAAAAATGCTTGATAAACAGAGTCTATTAAGACATTCATCGCAATGCGGTGGCGGTTGGTTTCCAAGGGTTCTCCGTCATCATAAATCAGTTCATCTTTGGGTAATTTAAGGTAAGGGGAAAGGGTTTCCATACAAAGATTATGATTAAAATAACGCAATTATTATAGCAAATATTATAGGAAACAATAGTTTTAGATATCTTTTGAACAAAATGTCGGCAAAAGTCCTTATCTATAAATTACACTTCTGTGCGATAGCGCCGGAACGTAGTGAGGAACTTCTGACTTCTGACTTCTGACTTCTGACTTCATTCAATAGGAGTTAGGAAAGAACATTTCCTGCTCAAATTTTTTGATAGTCATGTCATATAATTATACTAACAGGATATTACTTGCCAATACAAAAACGGCTAAAAATCCTGTCTAAAATCGATTCAGTAATCTCTTCTCCTGTAATTTCTCCTAATGCTTGAATGGCGGATCGTAAGTCAATAGTCCAGAAATCTAGGGGGAATTCTTCCCTGATAGTAGTTTGTACTTGTTGTAAGGCAATTTTAGCGCGGGTTAAGGCGGCTGCTTGTCTTTGGTTAATGGCAAAATCTAGGTTACTAGCGGTTAATTTTTCCTGATGTATGGCTTTTAAAATGGCTTTTTCTAAGGCTTCAATTCCTTGATGATTAGCAGCAGAAGTCTTGACAATTTCTGTGATTTGTGTTGGAAATTGAGATAAATCTGGGGTGGCTAAATCAATTTTGTTAATGACTAAAATAACGGGACGATGTTGGATTGGTTGATAAATTTCACTGTCTTGACTGGTCCATCCCATAGTGCCATCAACGGTGAGCAAAATGAGATCCGCTTGACTGGCCGCTAAACGCGATCGCTCAACCCCAATTGTTTCCACTGGGTTCGTTGTCTGACGGATACCGGCGGTGTCTAAGACTTGGATGGGAATACCTCCTACCACTAACTGGGACTCGACCACATCCCGAGTCGTTCCCGGTAAGTCGGTGACAATGGCGCGATCGCTGCGACTCCACGCATTCAATAAGCTTGATTTTCCTACGTTGGGACGGCCCACAATAGCCACTTTTAAGCCATTGCGTAACAGTTCCCCTTGTTCAGCAGTGTTTAAAATGCTCTCTACTTGCTCTAAAATCGTCTCTAACCCCTGAGAAATGGCTTTTTCGTCTAAAGGAGGCAAATCTTCTTCAAAGTCGATTCTGGCCTCAATTTCAGCGAGGATATCTAGGCAATGATGGCGTAATTTTTGGAGCGGTTGGGCCAGTTTCCCCTGTAACCCGGCCAAGGCCATTTGAGACGCTTGAGGCGATCGCGCTCCCACTAATTCGCTGATACTTTCAGCCTGGGTCAGATCAATTCTACCATTGAGAAAGGCCCGCAGGGTAAATTCGCCGGGTTGGGCTAAGGTGGCACCTTCTTCTAAACATAACTGTAGCACCTGTTGCACCGGCATAATACCGCCATGACAGTGAAACTCAACCACATCTTCACGGGTGTAGGAACGGGGTGCTAACATTAATAATAATAAGGCTTCATCGATCACCTGTTGGCTTTGGGGATGACGAATGTAACCATAAAGGATGCGATGGGACTGCCATTTTTGTTTTCCTGGGGCGATAAATAAGGTTTGAGCGATACTTAGGGCTTTATTACCGGATAAGCGGATGATCCCAATACTGCCTTGTTGGGGAACAATAGCCGTTGCGATCGCTGCGATGGTTTCTCCTTGGGTTATAATTTTTGTCATAACTTTGACCCAATTTTATTAAATGGCTGAAAAGGATAAAAATTCAGGTAATCAAACTCAAATTATTGTCGCTTTAATTGGTTTAGTGGGGGTAGTGAGTCCGGCTTTATTGAGTAATTGGGATAAGATTTTTCCTGTCAGTGACGCTCAACAGTCTCGTTAATACCTATGTTTAAAGAAGAAAAATCCTTAGAAGGAGACGCTTTAATTAAAGAAGTTTGCCGTCGTATTCGAGTAGCGAGAAGTTACTGGGATGCTCATAATAATCGAGCTTGTCGACGAGAACGAGAACAGGCATTATTATTATATAATCGTTTAAGTAAACAAGAGAAAGAAAAAATTCCCCAAGTGTTAAGAGTTTGGCTTCGTTATCGTAGTGAAAAGTATTTTGGTTCCCATCGAACCCCACCAGGAAAAAGAAAGAAGAGAAACAGAGGATAATTATGTATCAAAAAATATTAGTGGCTTTAGCTTCTGCTGATGAGGGTCAAATTATCTTTCCTCAAGCATTACAAATAGCAGAGAAAAATAACAGTCGTTTAAGGCTATTTCACTGTATTCATTCAGAGGTGTATTTTACCCCTTATGGAACCTTTACCACATCCGAAGTCAATCAATTAGTTCCTCAATTACGAGAAAATTTAGAACAAGAAAAAGAAAAAGTAAGACAATGGTTAACAGAATACACTCAAAAAGCATCCTCAAAAGGCCTTAGCGCAGAATGGGAGTGTCTAATGGGAAATCCGAGTTCTTCTATTATTAAATTAGCAAAAAATTGGCAAGCTGATTTAATTATTATGGGACATAGAGGGTTAACAGGTTTATCAGAAATGTTTTTAGGAAGTGTGAGTAACTATGTGGTTCACCACGCGCCTTGTACTGTCTTATTAATTCAATAAGAATGAAAAAAAAGAAGCCATGAACCTTGATCAGTTCATGACTAAATGATCAAAAAATAATCATGTTTTTATTTCATAATTCTGACAGCAATGGTACTGGTATTAAAGTTATAATCTTTGCCTTCTAACTCGATTAATGTACCAATTTTAACTTTTTGTTGACCCACAACTGCACCCGTATCGGTAATTTGAGCATCACCTTTTAAGGTTAGAATCATGTCTTGAAAATAAACAACTTCTGGTCTAGGATCAGGAAGAGCTTTAACGGAGCCATCCGGTTGAGGAACGACGGTGGTTCGAGGAAGGGGTTTAATTTCCTTGATCTCGAACGATCCAGAAGGTTGATTACGGATAACGATATTCGTCTTTTTATCCTCACTAAACTGGTTAATGAGTGCTTGAGGATCACTAACTCCTAAACCCCGAACAATAACATCGACTTCGATGGGTTTACTAGCAACTTGAGCAATGGTACTGGTTCCGGACTTTCCAGGAACGACAAAAATACCCACAATTACTAAAAAAATGGCTAAAGCAGCCCCTAAATCCAGGATACTAATTTTTCCCAATAAACGGCCTTTAGAATCTAATAGTTTCATAAATATACTTCAGTTTGTGTGAAAAGGAGGGTTATAACAAGATAGTCAACTGTCTTCAGCCTTTGGGGACAAGACAAATTGCAGCAATTCTATCATAGTCTTTACCCATTGAATATAGACGACGGTTGATGATCTCAAAAGTATCCCGAAATCCAGATAAATTGTTATTCTAAACATAAATAATTAATCAATTGGGAGGAGTTTATTAAATGAATTACATCAAATTAATTATGTCTATTGGGATTTTATCGACAATTTTACCCTTTAGTTTTCCTGGGATAGCTGTAGAAAGTGATGTTACTATTAACCCCATAGAAATTGCTCAAAATCGAGATCCAGAAACCTATGTTAAGGTTCAAGATATGAATAGTTTAGTGATGCAAATAACTGAGGGAGAATATACATTTAGAGGTATATTAAAACGTATCGGATCGAGAGAATTTATCGGCAATGATCGGCAATCTCGTGTGGTTTTTAATCCTTATGATGGTCATGTGATGGTGTTTAATGTTGCCACAGGAAAGGAATTTTATAACTATTATATTGATCCGGTTTCTGGTGTGGGAGAAGATCCGGATACCATGTGTGATCCTGAGACAGAACCCTGTTAAATGTCATAATATACTTAGGTCTAAGATTACTGTTTTAAGTTAGTGACACTTTATGCAAACTCAAAATACTTCTCATACCAGTTCTTCCCCTATTATTCCTCCTTTTCCTGATAGAGTCGCTACGGTAACTCGTACTACCAAAGAAACGGATGTTCAAGTTACTTTGAATTTAGATGGTCAAGGAAATTGCACAGCCCAAACGGGTATTCCTTTTCTTGATCATATGTTACATCAAATTGCTTCTCATGGCTTAATTGACTTAGAAATTAAAGCAACAGGAGACATTGAAATTGATGATCATCACACCAATGAAGATGTCGGAATAACCCTAGGTCAAACATTAGGAAAAGCATTAGGCGATCGCAAAGGAATTGTCCGGTTTGGTCATTTTTTAGCCCCTTTAGATGAAGCTTTAATTCAAGTTGCTTTGGACTTTTCCGGAAGACCCCATTTAAGTTATGGTCTACAAATTCCCACCGAAAGAGTGGGGACTTATGATACACAATTAGTGAGAGAATTTTTTGTGGCTATTGTTAATCACAGTCAGATGACCCTACATATTAAGCAACTGGATGGTATCAATTCTCATCATATCATAGAAGCCACTTTTAAAGCCTTTGCAAGATCCATGAGAATGGCCTTAGAAATTGATCCCCGTCGGGCCCATTCTATTCCTAGTTCTAAAGGGGTTTTAATGGCATAATATTAAGGCTTTACAAGTAATTGTTTAAACCAGTTATCAGTAACCAGACTGGTAACTGTCAAGCCAAGTTAATAATTATGAATTGTTCATTATTAGCAAAAAATGCTTTAAAACTATCTTCAATATGTTAAGAAACCCTTGCTAAAAAGTCTAATTCTTCCTCCTTAACTCCAGGGTGAGAAACGTTCTATCAAAAAATGGTAATTAAACCTTTGGAATTGGCTCAAATTACTTATTTTTTCTTAAGAAGATTATGATTAAGTTAAAGTTATAATAATGAATCATACCTAATGAAATTTCTTGAGATGGATAAGTGCTTCTAAAACCTTGTGTTTAAAAGCCAATCTTTTTTTAGAAGTTTGTAACTCTTAATTACGAAAAACTTCTGACTTCTAACTTCTAACTTCTGACTTCTTAATATGTTACCCATTAGAGACTGTGTTCAACAAACTTCTGGTTATCTCCCTGGAGAACAACCCCAAACCACGGATTATATTAAACTAAATACCAATGAAAATCCCTATTCTCCTCCTAGTGAAATATTTGATAATTTAGAAGAAGAATTAAAAAAAGTTAGGTTATATCCTGATCCAGTTTCCACTAAACTCCGTAAAGCAGCAAGTCAAGTTTTTGGCTTTCCATACGAACAAATTTTAGCTGGTAATGGGTCAGATGATATCTTGAATATTGCCCTAAGAACCTTTGTTAACCCTGGAGAAACTGTAGCTTTTTTGAACCCAACTTATTCCTTATACGAAACCATTACTAAGGTACACGGGGCTGATATTAAGACGATTCCAACTAACGAAAACTTTGAGTTAGATAGTCCTTTAATTTGTCCTGAAGCAAAACTAATTTTTGTTGCTTCTCCTAACCCTCCCCTCGGTAAACATTTAAACCGTCAATACTTAAAAGAAACTTGTAAACAGGCAACAGGAGTGGTGTTGATTGATGAAGCTTATGTTGACTTTTCTGATGAAAATCATTGGGAGTTTATTAAACAATATGATAATGTGATTGTTTCTCGTACCATGTCTAAAAGCTACAGTTTAGCAGGAATGCGGGTGGGTTTTGGTATTAGTTCTCTAGCCATTATTGAGCAAATGAATAAAGTTAGAGACTCTTATAACTTAGATAGAATTGCTCAGACGTTAGGGGCTAATTGTTTTCAATTTCAAGACTATTTTCAAGGCATTTGGCAGAAAGTAAGAACCACTCGGAATCGTTTAATTACTTCCCTAAGAAACCTAGATTTTTTTGTGTTTGATTCCGATGCAAATTTTGTCCTTGCGTCTCCTCAGTGGATTGAAGCCTCAGAACTATACAGTAAACTAAAAGAGCGCAAAGTATTAGTTAGGTATTTTAAACAGCCTCGTATCAGTAACTATGTTAGGATCACCGTCGGAACTGATGCAGAAATTGACCGATTATTAGAAGTGATTAAACAGCTAAAAAATGAATCATGAAACCTTAGAATTAAGAGTCAAATTAGCTAATCAGTTAGCTGATGTATCAGGGGAGATTATTAAACAATATTTTCGTCAAAGTAATCTGGAGTCAGAAACGAAAATAACAGAAGTTTCCTCTATTGTAACAATTGCCGATCGCTTAGCAGAAAACGCAATGGTTGATCTGATTAAAAAAGAATGTCCTGACGATGGAGTTATCCGTGAAGAAGGAGATAACATAGACTCAAAAAATGGTTATGCTTGGGTACTCGATCCCATTGATGGAACTTCCTCTTTTGTCAAAGGATTACCCATTTTTGGCACATTAATTGGTTTAGTTGACCTCAATCATAACTTACCCTTATTAGGTTGTGTCAATCAACCGATCTTGCAAGAAAGATGGTTAGGAATAAGAGGAAAAACCAGTCTTTTTAACCAGCAAACTATCAATAATCCTTACAAAAATAACCATGATTATCCCTTAGCAGAAGCGTGTCTGACTTCCACCACTCCCCTAATGTTTATTACCCCTCGTCAACAAGCGATCGCCTCTCGTTTACAAACGGTGTGTCGTCGCACTACGTTTGGGGGAGATTGTTACAATTATCTATCATTAGCAATGGGATGGACTGCTATGCCCATGATTGTTTTAGAATCAGATTTAAAATATTATGACTTTTGTGCGTTAATTCCTATCATCGAAGGGGTAGGAGGAATCATTACAGACTGGTCAGGGAACACCCTTAATAGCCATTCTACAGAAGTTTTGGCCGCTTCTAACCTAAACTTACATCAACAAGCTTTAAACGTTATTTTGAGTCAATGTTGAGTAAGGGTGGATACCAATCATCGTCTAATATTTGTTGAATGGTGAATGGGCATTTTAAGGGTAAATTAAAAGAGAAATTAGCATTTTCAGCTTTTAAGTTGACCTGTTTGAAAGCTTTACTATAATTCTTATCCAGATTATTTTCAAAATGCTGATAATAATTTTTAGAATCTAAAAAATCAGATAAATCGTTCCTAAAATTATTGATCTCAATCTTCCAACCAGAGAGATAAAAATCTCGATTAATAGACCAATAAGCATATAGCAGTAAATGAATCAATAATTGGCGAGTAAGACTGTTAATTGCTCGCTTATCACTAGCTCCCAATGATTCTATTTCCTCTTGTAAGTTACCCCAATCCAAAGCACTAGCATCTTGATTTTTGAGTGCGATCGCCTGTTGCTCTATCCACGCTCCAAAGTCTGATTCATATAAAGTTTTATTCATTTCCCTAAGCTTTAAAAGTTAATAATACCCCGCCATTAACAACGGGGTTTCCGAAACAAAGAACGTAGGTAAATTAGGTAAGCTAAAGCAGTGATTCTATGATTTTAATCAGGTCATCGAATTCCTGTAGGAAGTCGTGTTCGGGTTTAAAGAGAGAACCATCGGCGTATCTCGCAGGGCCTGGGCAATGTCTGCCGTGATCTGCATCGATGGACTTGCGCCATCTTTCTGCGTGGGTTATCCACCGTTCCGTGTTGACGAGTTGGGGAGTTGTGAACCAAAGGTTCCAAGTTAGTATATTGCCCTGGAGGAGCATATTGCCAGAAGCGATGTTGAAAATATCCAGAATTTTTTGGTTGAAAGTATCAACCTTCGGGTAATTTGTCGGGATGATTTCGCCGATTTGCACTTCTATATTGCCAACTGCCCATGCTTTGTCTAGGTGTTTAGCAAATTCAGGAGCCTCAAATAGTGTACTTTGGCCAGTGCTAATTGCAAAGATGGGTTGATCAGGGTTTCCAACCTTATTGGTAGCAACCTGAATGGCGTTTGCTTTGTCTGAAGGAAAGGGAAGAGATTCTTTCTCAAAAAGATCCCATGCTTGCCGAACAAGCCAATTTTGGTGGGAACTCGGACTAAACCAAATCTTAGCTTCAACTGTCATATCCGCTGCTAACTCTCGATTTGTCTCGTTAACCCAACCTCTCTGCGCTTGCACAGTAACTTCTACATTTAGACAACCTATGTTCTTCGCACAAGCGCCTTGTTGGGGACAGATGATAGACCAGATTCTCCCTGTATTGTCATAACCGATGCTGGAGATGTCGTGGGCGAACCTCTGAAAACATCTGGAATCAGGGTTTCCTTTAATGGTTTCCCAACTGAACTCAGGCCAATATATACGTTGCTGCCGTTTGATTCTGGGAATGTTGGCCATATTATCCAACATGGGCAAGGAACTGAGGTTTGGATCTGGATAGGCAAATGCGGGATTGGACTCTTCAAATCCGCCCACCCATCCTGGTGGAACATCTGAATTTTGAGTAGACATGATAAAATCTTCCTTCTTTTAGTTGTTGTTCAACTTGCGATACATTATCCAAACAATATGAACACATATCTTCGTATCCCGAAACTTTTGTACCCCTAAAGGAGTCGTAAATTGTTAAACTAGATAGATTAGGCATTTAGTTTAGCCTTCTATTAGATTATCCTTACCGCGCCTATGGTTCACGTTAAGCGCATCGAACTGTCTCATTTTAAATCTTTTGGTGGCACAACTGCCATTCCTTTTTTACCTGGGTTTACGGTGGTTTCGGGTCCCAATGGGTCGGGTAAATCTAATATACTCGATGCTTTGTTATTTTGCTTGGGTTTGGCTACGTCTAAGGGAATGCGCGCTGAACGGTTACCGGATTTAATTAACCATAATCATAGCAATAATCGTAAAACTCAGGAAGCTTATGTTTCTGTTACCTTTGATGTCTCTGATTTAACAGATATAGAAGAATTTAGTCGAGATAATCCTCCTGTTACTAAGATAGCATTAACCGAAGAAAATAGCAATAATGGCAATGGTAATCATGTTGAAGAAATAAACATAGAAAATGGTTTAATTACTAGCAGTGAATGGACTGTAACCCGACGCTTAAGAGTGACAAAAGGGGGAAGTTATTCCTCTACTTATTATATTAATGAGCAACCTTGTAATGTTAGTCAACT
>JASJDD010000198.1 GCA_030065735.1 Crocosphaera sp. | reverse complement strand
ACCAAAACTTTGACTCACGGTTTCTCCTGGGTAACTTTTTTCTGAATCACACTTGACTAAAAAATCAATATTAGTTTATCATAGCAATGTTGACTAAAAAATCAACTTTTGAGAAAATTCCAGAAAGTCTAAGGAAACCGCATCAAATAGGTTGCCCGATTTTTCAGCATTTTTATAGAGGAAAATTAGCATTATGGCGCAAGAAACCTTAACAGTAACTAAGGAGCAAATTTTATCTAACTTTAGTCAGTTTTTAGATAAATATAATCAACAAGAATCGAGTATTATCACCAAAGAGGAGGAATTAGAAAAGGAAAAAAACAAGCAATTGCTAGAAAAAGCTGGTGAATACACGGTTAATAATATTGTTAACCGTATGGCTTCTCTGCAATTAGATTTTGGGCAAGTTATTCAAAATTTATCCGAAAATTTAACAACAGAATCCACGAAATTAGATGAACTTAAAAAAGCAATTACCGTTAAACAAGAACAACTCCAAAAACTGCGTCAAGTTAGATTAGTGGCTGATGCACTTTATATTTTAAGACAAGAATATCAAGAGAAATTAAAACGATTACAAGAAGAAAGTAATCAACAAAAAGAAGCTTTAGAAAAAGAACAAGTAAAAACTAGAGATAGTTGGGAAAAAGAAGCCCAAGAGTTGACAATAAGAATAGAAGAAGAAGCTAAATTAATCAATAAACAACGGCAACAAGAAGCCGCTAATTATCAATATGAAACCCAACGATTACGAAAAGTTGAACAGGATGAATATCAAGAGAAAAAACGTCAGCAGGAAAGAGAATTACACTTGTTAAATGCAGCTAAAGAGAAGGCTTGGAAAGAACGGGAAACTTTTTTAAATCAACAGGCAAAAGAATTTGAAGAAAATAAGCATAAAATAGATGAATTAGAAGCAAAAATCAAAGAAGAGTATAATAAAGCTAAAGGAGAAGCTATAAAAAATGCTGATAAAGAAGCTCAAGTTAAAATAAATTTAATTGAAAAAGAATGGGAATTAAGTAAACAAGGCTATGAATTAAAAATCCAATCCTTAGAAACCAAAATTACACAAAATAATGAACAAATAGCTGAATTAACGGTTCAATTACAAAACACCACTAATCAAGCACAAAACTTAGCTTTAAGAGCATTTCAAGGCAATAATTAAATACCAATTAAGTATTAAATAGAGGTAAAAACTATGGCTCAAAAAATTAACTCTAAGAACACAAAAGCTCAAATTTTAGAAGCTTACGAAGAATTAATGCAAGAAAAATCAGCATTAGAAAAACAAGTCAAACAACTAGCACAAACTCCAACGGCTACTACAACTGTTACTCAAGAAAATAAACCTGATAATTCTTCTAAAAAAAAGAGCATGAAACCTCAAACTGAAACTCCTAATAATAATATTAATTTTACTATTCAAAACTTAGAAAAATTACAAAGTAATTTTGGCAGTGCAGTTAGTCATTTATCTGAACAATTAATAACAGAAGCTTCTTTATTAGGAGAACTCAATAAAATTGACACAGAAGAATTAGGAGAATTAGCAGAATTACATAATATAGAAACTATTGAAGATGAAACATTATCTAATTTAATCGAAGAGTATCAAAATACGGCAAAAACGAATGAAGAAGAATTAACTAAACAACAAGAAACTTTAACAAAAGAACTAGAAGAATTACAAAAAAATTGGCATAAAGAAAAGCAAAATTATAATCAAGAAATTCGAGAAAGAGATCGAGAATATCTAATGAATAAAAAGCGAGATGAAGAACAATATGTTTATAATTTAGAGTTAGAAAGACAACTGGATGAAGAACAGTATGATGCAGAAAAAAAAGCTTTATATCAAGAGTTAAAAGAGGCTAAAGAAACCAAAGAAAAACAATGGAAAGAACGAGAAGAGACTATCACTAAACAAGAGAAAGAACAGGAAGAAGCAAAAGCCAAAGTTAAAGAATTAGAAGAAGAATTAGAACAGAAAATAAAACAAGGTAAAGAAGAAGGAAAAGGAATAGGAAACTATCAAGCGAAAATAAAATCTGACTTACGAATCAAAGAAATAGAAGGAGAAAAAGACAACTATGAATTAAGAATTGCTGCTTTAGAAGAAACCATCAAAAATCAAGAACTTCGTCGTCAAAGTCTCTCTCAACAATTAGAAGCTTCCCTGAAACAAGTGCAAGATTTAGCTGTTAAAGCCATTGAAGGAACCTCAAATCGAAATTCCTTTGAAGCGATGAAACAAATAGCCATGGAACAAGCTAAAAATCAACAAAAGAATAAATAAAAAGACAGTGAACAGTTATCAGTGAACAGTGGTGGCTACTATTCATTGATAACTAAATTGTTCTATAATCATTAATAATTAAACAGCAAATCTAGTTTGCAAAAGTTCAAAGGAAGCGGCATAATTAGAGGTTTCTTGAAGTTTTAATTGTGGTGAATTAGGTTTAATAGTTTGGGATTTTAAGTAAGTTCCGATGACTTTCGTTTCCCTAAATGTAGCATTAGTTAAATCAGCATTTTCAACAATTGCATTAGTTAAATCGGCCCCTTCTAAATCTGCATTTCTTAAATTAGTCCCTTGCAGATTCGCCCCACGTAAATTGCTATGACGTAATTTTGCCCCTTGAAAATTTGCCCCTTGAAGATTCGCCCCTTGTAGGTTACTATAACTTAGGCGGGACTCCTGAAAATTAATTCCTTCTAAATTGGCATAACTTAAATCAACTTCCTTAATAAACGTATGACCTAAATTAGCCCCAAAAAAGGACGCTTGTTGTAAATTTGCACAACTTAAACGGCCTTCAGATAGATTAGCCCAATTAAAATTCACGCCTGTTAAATTAGCTTCTCTGAGGTTAATTTTCTGAAGATTAGCCCCGCAACAATTAGCATAGGATAAATCAGCAGCCCGTAAATTAGTATAAGATAAATTCGCCCCACTTAATTTGGCCTTGATTAAAATGGATTTAACCATAAATGCCCCAGTTAAATCGGCTTTCGTCAAATCCGTTTCAATCATTTTGGCTTCGCTTAGTTTAGCATAGCTCAAATCAGCCCAATTTAAACTGGCTTGACTTAAATTAGATTTTGTTAAAAATCCACGACTGAGGTTAATTCCCATTAAGTTCGATTTAGTTAAATTTACGGAAATTAACATGACTCTTGATAAATCGACCCCAGTTAAATTAAGTTTTGGGAAGTCTCGGTGGCCTTGTTCATATTGTCGCAGTAGGTGACTAATATTCATAATAGGATTAGACACACTTAAAGATGGTAAATTGATAAATCGCAGTAAACGGAATTGTTGTCTAGTCAATGTAAACAAGATGTTATCTCAATAACAGAGCAATCAATCCACTGCTGTTAATTATCCTGAGTTAACAGGAGCAAAGTGTTCGTATTCCTTATTTTACTCCGAAGAAAATCCAATAGGTATCATTAAGCCTAATTTGTAAAAAAACTTATTTGTTGTTTATTTTTACTCACATTCTTTTGTAAAGTATTTTATCTAATCCTGCCTATAACTATCGAATTTGTAAATAATGTTCATTTTGTTACTGAAATCTTACTGATCTTGTCTAATTTTTATGCTTCTTTTGGTTAACAGAAATGCTAACCCCTATCATCATTACCTTATAAGATTGTGTTCAAACACTTTAGTCTGAATTGGTGATTAGAGAATAAATTTGACCATCCATCAGGATGCGAGTAATCCCTTTAGCTTGTAAATAGCCACAAGTTTTGTAAAGAAGACGGCCATCAGGGACTTTAATCACTCGTTGAGAACGATTGGAAAAACGACGGGCCACTCGATGGTTATCAAAAATCGGTAAGGTTTTTTGTTGTACTTCGTCCAGGGGAATTTGACCGAGATGGGCAAATTCTTTTAAAGGTTTTGCAATTAATTCAGCAGAACGATCAATAACAAGATAACAAGTTTTGGGGAAGGTGGCTGCTGATAGGGGTAGAACTTGAATATCTTCTGCTGTGGATAAAGACTCATTATAGTCTTCCTCCTCGTCACCTTCATCCTCATCCTCTTCATCATCCCAGTCATCGTCACTATCCTCTAACTCTTCTCCTAGCATTTCTCCCACAGCAACCACATTGAGTTCTTCCAATTCTTCTGTTGCTTGTTCCTCATCTTCTTCTTGGGGAATTAATATGGGGGCTTCTTTTTTAACCGTTACTGGCTTAGGTTTTGAAGAGGGTTGTTGAGTTGGAGTCTGGACAGAAGACTCAACTAAGTCTAAATTTTCCTTAGTTAATGGAGTCACTAAAGGCGTGTCTAGCTGAGAAATTTCCTCGGTCTTTTTGAGAGTCGGTTTTTTCTGCTTGGGGGGAACGTCTATCAAATTTTCTGAGTCAGCTTGAGACTTATTGGTTCTGGCTAAACGTTTTTGTTGAATTAAATCTTCATACTCCACATCGGATAGAGTATTCTTCAAAAAACGACTAATAGTAGAACTACTGACCCCGTAACGGTCAGCTAAGGTAGAGGTGGTTTCTGGGGTTTGACGATAAAGATTAAGAATTTCTTGTTTGTCGTCGTTGGTTAATTTCTTGGGACTCATGGGATTATACCTACCTTTTTGGCAGTTCAACTCTACCTTAACACCCCAGAAGCATCTGCTAAGATTATCCCCAGTAACCTAGAGGTAAACTGTTCTCAACAAGTGGCTAGGACATCAGGACTTTATGGATTGCCTGATCTAGTGTATCGTTAACCGCTAGGTTTCACCCCCTCTTAGTATCAAAAACTTAATGATTATGGCAATGGCAAAGGGTAAACCTGCTTTATTAGTGTTAGCTGACGGAACAACTTTTGAAGGGTTATCCTTCGGTGCGAAAGGAACCACTGTGGGAGAGGTAGTATTTAATACGGGAATGACAGGATATCAAGAAGTTTTGACCGATCCCAGTTATTGTGGTCAAATTGTGACATTTACTTATCCTGAGTTGGGGAATACAGGGGTCAACCCCGATGATGAAGAATCAGAAAAACCCCAGGTTAAAGGGGTGATTGCCCGTAACATAACTTATCGTCCCAGTAATTGGCGGTCAACCGAGTCCTTGCCTGATTATTTGATTCGTCATAAGATTGTGGGTATTTATGGCATTGATACCAGGGCATTAACCCGTAAAATTCGCTCTGTGGGGGCAATGAATGGGATTATTTCTACAGAAATCTTAGATAAAAGCGAATTATTGCGTCAAGTACAGTCAGCCCCTTCTATGGCAGGGTTAAATTTAGTTAAGGAAGTGACCACCAAGGAAATTTATGAGTGGTCAACCCCCACCGATGGTCATTGGGCGTTTAATACGAACAACGGTGATAGTTCTACAGACAGTTTAACGGTTGTGGCCATTGATTTTGGCGTAAAACGCAATATTTTAAGACGATTAGCTAGTTATGGCTGTAAAATTATTGTGGTTCCTGCTAACACTTCTCCTGAAGAAATTTTAAAGTACAATCCTGATGGTATTTTCTTGTCCAATGGACCCGGAGACCCTTCAGCCGTTACCGAAGGCGTTAGTACGGTTAAATCCTTAATTGAACAGGGAAAACCCACCTTTGGCATTTGTATGGGACACCAAATTTTAGGGCTATCTTTGGGGGCTGAAACCTTTAAGTTAAAATTTGGTCATCGCGGTTTAAATCAACCCTGTGGACTGCAACAAAAGGTGGAAATTACCAGTCAAAATCATGGTTTTGCGGTAACGGAAAAATCCTTAGATGCAGAGGTGGAAATTACCCATCTGAATTTGAACGATCGCACGGTAGCCGGTTTATCCCATAAAACCTTACCTTTCTTCTCGGTACAATACCATCCCGAAGCCAGTCCGGGTCCCCACGATGCAGACTATTTATTTGAGAAGTTTGTCAATTTAATGAAAGAGAATAAAGGAAAATGATCAATCTCTATTCCCTCAAATCATGAGTGAAAATCTGGCCTTAATTGTTAGTGTTGGTAATGAACTATTAACCAGCTTATGTCAATTATTAGCCCTCTTTGTCATTTTTGTTGGCATTATGAGGGCTTTAATTATTTTCCTCAAAGATTTATTGTTTAAACCCCAAACAACAGAGGCGTTTCAACGGAGTCGTTTGGCTATGGGTTATTCTTTTTCTTTGGGTTTAAGCTTTTTGGTGGGGGCAAGTATTTTGAAGACGATGATCTCTAGTCGTTGGGATGATCTGGCCAGATTAATTCTTATTATTGCTGTACGCACAATTCTCAATTATCTCCTCACACAAACGATCGCTTCTTCTGATGAAAAAGGGTCACTTCCTCTCTCAAATATTGACAACTCATAACAAGGCCACTAAGATTAGAGATACAGTAACTCCATAAAACGTAAGGGAACGGGCAATACAAAGTCCTGGTAATTTTTTCATTTTTTTTACTTCACTTTGGGTCAATAATAGACTAATGTTTGAGAAGAAAAAGAGGAGAGATGATATTGCTATCACCAACGCCAACTCCTCCCTCAAAACAATGACCCCTCACACCTAAAACTGTCTAAGAAAACGCTTTCTAGAAACAGAATATAGATGTCGGACAAAGGCAGTAGGTTGATGTTTATTTGTGAGTGCGTTTTGCCTTTAATCTTAGTTTAGCAGGTTAACAATAATACTTCAGTCCCAAAAAAAGGAGATTTTTTTGAATTAATTAAGGGAAAATTGTTTTAATAAAGTAGAAAATTAGGGAAATAAAGCGAAGTTACTATAATTTAACGAGGAAAACCCCTGATGAGAGGAGAGATAGTGACTTGAATGAAGACAACTATCTCAGTGGTTCATCAAAAGGGGTACATAGGGATTTTTAGTGACAAGAGCATTTCCTAGGATGAGTAGGAAACCTCCTTTCAAAATAGAAGCAAAACTAGGGTTGAGAGTTCCGATCTTTTTTTAAACAATTAGAAGCATCTAGTAAACTAACTCTAATTTGCGGAAATTTTTCTACGGTATTAGACAATTCTTCAACATCAAAAGCATGAAGATGATTGGCTAACATCTCACTGTAGTTGATGAGAATTTGACAATTATAAGTCTGTCCCAAATGTTGGAGATTTTGGGAAAATTGTTTGAGTTCTGAGGAAACCATTCTACAACGCATCAAGTTCCAGGAATTTTCTTCTATTTCTTGAAGTTTTTCTAGTAAATCAGAAACATTATGAATAGCTTGATACTCTAGTGGTGTCAAGGAAAATGCTATGTTACTTGTTTGTTCTTTTTTTTGCCCCAAAACATCACTAAGAACTTCTACAAGCTGGGAATAATTAAGGGGTTTTTCAAGAAATCCTTGAAAAAGCTTTTGATTATTTTGAGTCATATCTGGGGGAAGCTTGGTCATTGAAATTACCAGAGTATTTTTGAGTTTATTCTGTTCTTTTAAGTTATTTAATAAAGCTAAACTATTATTGATAATGTCAAATTTTAAGTTAATTAATATAATGTCAATATCATAATTATCTAAGATATTAATTATCATTTGTTGCTCATCAGCAAAAAACAAATTGTGTTCAGTTCCCATAAAATAGCCTTCAATTAAATCACAATTATCAGCAATATTATCAATGACTAAAATTGTTATTGTTTCAAAATCACCTAAGGTTTTTTGAGGTAATTTTTCCTCTAAAGCTTCCATTGAATTAATAATTTCTACATTAGGAAAAACTATAGTAAACGTTGAGCCTTTTCCCCATTCGCTTTCTAAGCTTATAGTTCCTCCTAAAAATTCCGTAATTTTCTGAGTAATAAATAGACCTAATCCGTTTCCCGAATAGTGACGATTATCTTGTCCTTTGCTTTGGGTAAAAGCTTCAAAAATTCGCTCTTTGTTTTCCTCTTTAATACCAATTCCTGTATCTTCAATTGCAATATTTAAGGTACAATAATCTCTTTGTATATCTTGAATACTAATCATAATTTTGATGTGACCTTTTGTCGTAAACTTAAGAGCATTACCGATAAGATTAACTAAAACTTGACGTAATCGTAGAGAATCAAAATTAATAAATTGAGGGACATCATCTTTAATATCTATTAATAAATTTAATTTTTTTCTGGATGCTTGATGCTCAAAAACATTGATAACCTCTTTGATCAATTTTCTCAGCGAAAAACGATGATAATTTAATTCGATTCTTCCCGATTCAACTTGATTAATGTCCAGTAAATCATTAATCAAAGATAAAAGAGCTTTGCTACTATTATAAATTGTCTCAACATATCCATAAAGGCGAGGATCATTAACTTTTAACTTTAACTTGAGAAGCTCAGAAAATCCTAAAATTGCGTTCATAGGAGTACGAATTTCATGACTTACATTGGCTAAAAACTCAGTTTTTATTTGATTAGCTAAATCAGCTTCTTCCTTAGCTTTTATCAGTGCTTGTTCTGCTTTCTTTCTTTCAGTAATTTCTCTAAAAGAAACCAAATAAACCGATTCTTGTTCCCATTCAGTTAAGGTGACATTCATTTCTACTAAACCCATTTTATTTTCAGTTTTTATGATTTCTAATTCTACGGATTTATCACTAATAATTGGAATACCAAAATCATAATCTAATAAGATTTCTAAGGGTTGCTCAAAAATAGCTAAAGCAGCAGGATTAGCAAATTTAATGTTTCCTTCTTTATTAACAATAATAATTCCGTTATCAATATTATAAACTAGGTCTCTCAACTGATGTTCTTGCTTAATTAATTGGCATTCAATTTTTTTCCTTCGTTGAATCTCTTGTCGTAAATTATCATTACTTTGTTTAAGTTGAGTTGTTCTTGCTTGAACTAGCTTTTCTAAATTCTGATTAATGTCTTCAAGCTGTTTCTCTGCTTGCATTTTTTCTAATTCTCTAGTAGCACTAAGGGCAAAAAAATCAATAATCTCTGCTATTAAATCTAAATTAGGTAAAGAATGAATACTCATGATACAAATCAGTCCAATAACCTTACCTTTTTGATCATAGATAGCCTTACCGATATAGCTTTCTATCTTATTTTCTTGTAACCAAATATCATCAGGAAATTGTTGTCTTAGATTTCCAGAACAAACAAAGTTTCCTTGTTGTATTACCTTTTTACAAGGGGTTGTATCTATTTTGTAACTCCACACTTCTGACTGTTTACCATTCACAGATCCTACTAAAACTTGGATTGATGTCTCTGATTTTAACTGACTGATAAACCCATATTCAACGCCTAAAACTTGAGTTAAATGTAAGACTAAAGATTCAAAAAAATTATCTGTATTCGCTGATGAAACTCCTAACAAAACCTGTTTCAAAACTTGGGCAAAAGTTTCGGCTTCTGATAAATTAAAAGAAGGGAAGTGGCTAGAAGTCATGGTTGCTTAGGTGGAAGTGGAAGCAGTGAAGCGTTTATGAGGACTTAGTCGTTTGACTTTTGATAATAAAGCATCAATGATCGCTTAACTTATTTTATCAAAAAGAATCAATGAATCACTCTTACTGTATAAGAGGATCTAAAAGTATCAAGGTATTGTAGTATACCTACATACTTCTGTCTTTAAGATTGGTTTAACAAAAATGTCAAAAGAAGTCCCAACCTAAAAATACTATCAGGAACATTCACATTTTAGGTGGGGATGAATTTTGACCAGTATATCAACGTGCGACAGCACAACCTTGTTCGGCCATCTCTTCTACCATTTTATAGTTTTCTGATAGAATATTTCTATGACTCTAACCCTCAATTATTGTTACCGAATCTACCCTGATAGTAAACAACAGGCAATGTTATGTGAATGGCTAGAAATTTGTCGCCAATCCTATAACTATGCTTTGCGTGAG
>JASJDD010000197.1 GCA_030065735.1 Crocosphaera sp. | reverse complement strand
GAAGTGATTAAAAACTAATCAAAACAAACTGCACTTAAAAGTAGGAAATAAAGAAAGCAATTATTACTCGTCTTGCCTTTTTTTCCAACTTCCAACTTCTGTGCGATAGCGCCGGAACGGAGTGAGGAACTTCTGACTTCGTTAATGGGGTCGTAACATTTGTCTGACTTGAATCTTAATATCTTCAAAAGCTAGAATTGATACTTCTTTTTCATCAGATAAAATTATTTTTTGCTGATATTCACCCTGAAGAGGTTGGCGAAAAACAGATAATTGACGATGACTTAGATCCAAAACCCAATAATCAGTGATTTCTGCTTTAGCATAAACCTTTGCTTTAAAATTTGTATCTCGTTCTATACTACTCTCAGCTACTTCAATTAATAAATATATTTCACTGGAATTAGGATGATGTTCTTCATAATCTAAAGCATCTATTTTAACAATTGCAATATCAGGTTCAGGTTCAGAATATTCGTTAAGATGAATCGGCGATTGATATCGAATTAAAGCCTTTTCTGCTAAACTATTTCCCAATATTCTCCCAATCCGAGTAATAGCAGCTTCATGGGATGTTCCTTTCATCGGTTTTTTGATAATTTGGCCGTCAATTAATTCTATTGATTCACTGGGATCAAGAATCCCTAATTTACCCATGCGATAATATTCTTTAACCGTTAAACGACGTAAATCAACAACCATTTTAACAGTCCTACAACTAATTATTATAGTGTAACATATATAGCAAATACTCCCATTAAGTAGTTGGACCCAATTAAAGTTAACAGTTTATTATCAATAATAGATGATTACTTACTCTAAAAGTTTTAACAGAAATTTTGCTAAACATCAGTTTACAATAAGCTAAAATAAGCTAACAATTATTACATCAGTTTCAATCTCTATGTGGGAAAGTTTAAAACATTTTTTCTGGCAAACTCGTGGGGTGTGGATTACAACGCCAACCATCGCAGGATTAGTAATTCTCTTACGTTTAGGAGGGGTATTACAAGGATGGGAATGGGACTTATTTGATGTTTATATGAAATCTCGTCCCCCAGAACCACAAGATGACCGCATTGCCATCGTTGGTATCAATGAAGATGATTTACATCGACGCAACGAATCAATTATCAACGATCAAGTTTTGGCGGAATTACTGAACAAATTAAAAGCTCAAAAACCTCGCGCCATTGGCTTAGATATTTATCGAGATTTACCTGTACCTCCGGGCCATCAAACCTTAATGGAGGTATTCCAGACAACCCCGAATTTGGTGGGTATCCAAAAAGTGGCCGGGGAAGTGGGATGGGAAACCGTTGCACCGCCCCCCATTTTAAAAGAAAAAGGTCAAGTGGGGGCGAATGACTTAATTTTTGATGGCGATAACCGCGTCAGACGGGGATTAATTTCCTTAGACACCGAAGAAGGAGAAACGGTTTATAGTTTTAGTCTTCATCTAGCCCTACATTATCTCAAAAAAGAAGGCATCGAACCGCAAATGATAGCAGGGACAGATCAATGGCAACTCGGAAAAACCGTGTTTTCCCCCCTTACCCCTAACGATGGAGGTTATGTTCGCACCGATGCCGGTGGTTATCAACTGTTAATTAATTATCGCGGAGGAGATGGCACCTTTGAAACCGTTTCCATGACCGATATTCTCAAAAATAAAGTCCCCTCAAACTGGGCCAGCGATCGCATTATTATTATTGGCAAAGTCGGGGAAAGCTTCAAAGACCTGTTTTTTACCCCTTACAGTAGTGGTTTAATTGGGTTACCTGAACCGGTAGCCGGCGCAGAAATTCACGCTAATTTAGCCAGTCAAATGATTAACGGGGCCTTAAATGGTCGTCCTTTGTTTAAAACCTGGTCAGACCCCATAGAATGGCTGTGGATCGTCTTTTGGGCAGGAACAGGGGCTACCTTAACTTGGAGGTTTCGCTACCAGCATGGGTCTAAAAACACCTCTTGGAAGCGGTGGGGCGGTATTTTAGGGGTGGGAATTATTTTAATGGGCAGTACCTATGTTGCCTTTCTGGAAGGGTGGTGGATTCCTATTGTTCCCCCGTTTCTTGCCTTTTTGGGGTCAACAATGGTGATTACTGCCTATATTGCCCGGACAGCGGCCGATATTCGCAAAACCTTTGGTCGTTATCTGACAGACCAAGTCGTCGCTAATCTGTTAGAAAATCCTGCCGGTTTATCTTTGGGAGGAGAACGAAGAAAGATTACTATTTTAACCTCAGATTTGCGAGGGTTTACGGCAACTTCTGAACGATTATCCCCTGAAGAAGTGGTAAAAATTCTTAACTTTTATTTGGGAAAAATGGCCGATGTGATTACCCATTATCAAGGCACCATTGATGAGTTTATGGGAGATGGTATTTTAGTGTTATTTGGTGCGCCCACTTTCCAAGAAAATGACGGAGAAAGGGCGATCGCTTGTGCCGTTGCTATGCAATTAGCTATGGAATCCGTTAATGAACAGATGAAACAATGGGATTTACCTCAACTGGACATGGGAATTGGTATTAATACAGGGGAAGTGGTTGTCGGTAATATTGGCTCAGAAAAACGCACAAAATACGGTGTGGTTGGTTCTCAAGTTAATTTAACTTATCGAGTGGAATCTTATACCCTGGGGGGACAAATTTTGATTTCTCAATCAACTTTAAAAGAAGTGGGTTCAATGGTTGTCATTGAATCAGAAAAGCAAGTACAACCAAAAGGGGTAAAAGAGCCCATTTCTATTTATGAAGTGGGAGGAATTAAAGGGAATTATAACTTATTTTTGGCAAAAAAAGAAGAAAATTTTGTTAAATTACCTCAACCTTTATTATTTGAATATAGTATTTTAGATGGCAAAAATGTTGCAGATACTAAATATAATGGGAAGTTAGTAGCGTTATCAGAGAACGGAGGAATGATTGATTATGCTCACGATGATCCTCAAGGGTTCATCTCTGGAATGACTAACATTAAGTGTAATTTATTAAATTCAGAAACTGATCAAGCAATTAGTGACGATATTTATGCTAAAGTTTTAGATAAATCTAATAATAACGGAGGATTTTATATTCGCTTTACGGCCAAACCTCCCAAGGTTACTAAACAACTAGAAAAACTTTATGAAAGTCTTGTATAAAGGTTTATAATTATTGGTAATCTTATTTTTTAACTTATTTTATGTTATAGGATGGCTCAACTACTTTTTTTAGGTTCAGGTTCGGCATTTACTGTAGGGGCTGACAATTTTCATTCTAACATACTCCTTATCACTGAGACAGGGCAAAAATTATTAATTGATTGTGGTTCTGATATTCGGTTTTCTTTGCATAAAGAAGGGTTTTCCCATCGAGATATTACAGATATTTATATTAGTCACTTACATTCTGATCATGCTGGAGGGTTAGAATATGTAGGATTAACCACTAAATTTGATCCTCAATGTGAGCAACCTAATCTATACTTGAGTCATGATATTGCTAGTGACATTTGGGAGCATACCTTATCGGGAGGAATGGGATCAATTGAAGGAACAATTACGAATTTACACAGCTTTTTTAAGGTTTATTCTATTGATAATAACCGTTCTTTCAGTTGGGAAAATATTAATTTTAAATTAGTGAAAACCATTCATATTAATAATGGAACCTATTTGATGCCAACTTATGGCTTATTTTTTGAAGTTAATCATGTCAAAATTTTGATTACCAGTGATACTCAACTATGTTATGAACAACTCCAAAACTACTATCAAGAAGCAGATGTTATTTTTCATGATTGTGAAACCTCAAAATATCCTACCCCTGTACATTCACACTATCAAGAGTTAGTTAAATTACCGAATAAGATTAAAGGGAAAATGTGGTTATATGGTTATCAACCTGGAGAACTTCCTGATGCGAAAAAAGATGCTTTTTTAGGTTTTGTCAAGAGAGGAGATAAGTTTTTAATTCAAGATAATTGTCTCACAAGAAAACAGCTAAACACACTTTCACAGACAAAACCAAGTTGAACTTAGAGTTTAACCTGGAGGAAATTACTGATTTTAAGCAATCTTTACCATTTCTTGACAAAGATTATCAGAATTCATTCGGTTAATACCCCGTAATATCAAGGATGAGTCAAGGGTGTGATCACAATCACGATCTTAGTGATATCTCGGTCACTTTGCGTATTCTTTCTTAGATTTACAATAAGTAAAGATCGGTTACTGGTGACGATATTATGGCTAAAGCGTCTAAAAAACCCCTGCAACCCAACCCCTTTCGTACCTATCGCGACCCCAAAACAGGATTATGGGTGGTCATCACTGTCCCTGAGACAGAAAGTCATTTTCATTCCTCTGTCGAACAAAAAATTGCTTCAGACTCAAAAGACACTCTCTAAACAGGATACAATCAGTTCAAAACCTGATTGATCGAGAGAAACATGACTCAACCTTTAATTCCTGTGATCCTTGCTGGTGGTAAAGGGGAACGCTTTTGGCCTTTGTCCCGTCGTCAACGTCCGAAACAATTTTTATCCTTAGATGGGAGTGGAGAAAGTTTGCTACAAGCAACAGCAAAACGTCTCTTACCCTTAGCAGAAAACTGGGAAAATCTTTGGGTGATCACAGCCGGTTTAATTGCCAATGGAGTTAGAGAACAATTACCCAATCTACCTAATAGTAATCTCTTAGTGGAACCCCAGGGAAAAGACACGGCCCCAGCAGTTGCTTGGACAACCTTAGAAATAGCCAAACGCTATGGAAAGGATGCTGTAATTGGCTTTTTTCCAGCAGATCATTGGATTAAAAATACGGATGAATTTGAAAAGACCCTTGACGCTGCTTCTCAACTCGCTTCATCGAAAAAGGCGATCGTTACTTTAGGAATTAAACCCACTTATCCCTCTACAGGTTACGGTTATATTGAACAGGGAAATCTAACGAATAATTTTAATAATTTACCTGTCTATAAAGTGAATTGTTTTACAGAAAAACCCGATCTCAAAACCGCTAAATCTTTTCTAGAAACAGGCCGATTTAGTTGGAATAGTGGAATGTTTATTTTCCGCGCCGGTGTGGTATTAGAAGAGTTGGAAAAACACGCTCCTCATATCTTAAATCTCCTGCAAGAAAAAGGTCAAGCTGCTTATGAAGAATTAGAGAAAACTAGCATTGATTACGCTTTAATGGAAAAGACCGAATTAACTTATGTTTTACCTGCTAATTTTGGTTGGGATGATTTAGGAGACTGGAATGCTTTGGAACGTTTAATTGATAGTAATGGAAACAATGTTGAATTAGGTAATCATGTTAGTTTAGACACCAAAGGCGCAATTATTTATAACAGTGATGAGCAAGAGGTGATCGCTACTATTGGCTTAGAAGATGTGGTCATTGTTCGAGATAAAAATGTGACCCTTGTCGTTAATAAAAATCGTACTCAAGATATTAAAAAACTCCTCAAAGAATTACAAAAGGATTCTCAATTAGATCAGTTGCTTTAACAGGATGTAATCAGTAATACAAATTAAGAAACTTTTGTCAGTTAAATTATATAAAACAACGGGTATGGGCTTAATGATATTAAGCCCCGAGTGGCTGATGATTTAACATTTTATGGATAAACCTTCTATAATGATGATAAAAGTTATTAAAATTCGTCTTAATCAACTAAAGAGAATTATTGTATGTTTTCCTTAACTCAAACCAGTGCGCGTCAACGAGAAATTATTGAGGTTGTCCTTAGTAATGGTTGGGATTATATGCGGGGTTTGTTAACAGGGGGGAAACCCGAAAATCCCCAAATTCCTACCCCAGAAGTATTACGAAATATTTTAGTAGAATTAGGCCCTTTTTATGTCAAATTAGGACAAATTTTAAGCACCCGTCCTGATATTTTACCTCCTAATTATATTAAGGCATTAACTGCACTGCAAGCCAATGTTCCTCCTGTGTCTTGGGAAGCGATTGAAAGACTACTAAGGCAAGAATTACAACAACCCATAGATTCAGTTTTTAGCCAGATTAATCAGCAACCTATTGCTGCTGGTTCCATTGGACAAATTCACCGCGCAACTTTAACAACTGGGGAAGAAGTTGCTATTAAAGTTCAACGACCAGGAATTGATAAAATTGTTGAGCAAGATATTAGTTTAATTAAGGGAATTGCTGAGTTAGTTTCTTTAACAGAATTTGGACAAAATTACGATATTGTTAAGCTGGCTGATGAATTTTCTCAAGCTATTAAAGCAGAATTAAACTTTACTAAAGAAGCCAATTATACTGATAAAATTAGACATAATCTATCAGAAAGTCGTTGGTTTGATCCAGAACAATTGGTCATTCCTAAAGTTTATTGGGAAATGACAAGCGAGAAAATTTTAGTTTTAGAGTGGCTTCATGGAAAACCGATTTTACAAGCTGATTTAACTATTCCTGAAAGTCGTAAATCGATTAATCAAAAGAAACAAGAAATTACCACGTTATTATTTAGGGCATTTTTTCAACAACTTTATTTAGATGGCTTTTTTCATGCTGATCCCCACCCTGGTAATATTTTTTATTTAGATGATGGTAGAATTGCAATTATTGATTGTGGTATGGTGGGAAAACTTGACCCTAGAACCCAACAAATTTTAACAGAATTATTACTAGCAATTTTCGATTTAGATGCACAAGGTTGTACTCAATTAACCATAGAATTATCGGAGTCAGGAAAAGTAGAAAGTTTAGAAAGATTACGGAATGATTATGAACAGATTTTACGGAAATATTATGATTTAAGTTTGTCTCAATTTAATTTTAGTGAAGTCGTCTATGAAATTCTACAAATTGCCCGTAAAAATAAGTTAAAAGTTCCTGGAAATTTAGGTTTATATGCTAAATGTTTAGCCAATTTAGAAGGGTCTGCAAGACAGTTTAATCCTGACATTAATTTATTTGATGAAATTAAACCCTTAATGACGGATTTATTTCGTCGTCAATTAATCGGAGATACCCCCTTACAAACCAGTTTAAGAACGGTTTTGGATCTAAAATCCATTTATTTGAAAACACCACGACAAATCGATATATTACTAGATAGATTGTCCTCAGAAACCTTACAATGGAACTTAAGATTACGAGAGTTAGAACCCTTAAGACGTAGTGTTGATGCTTCAGCAAATCGTCTTTCTTTTAGCATTGTACTTGGTTCATTAATTATGGGGGCTGCTATTATTTCTATCGGTTCTTCTACTCAAGAATTATCGTTAATTAGTAGCATTTTATTCGCAGCAGCTAGTTTATTGGGAGTTTGGTTGATTATTAGTATTTTGCGCTCAGGAAGATTAAGATAATAATTATTGTAAGGTGGGCAATGCCCACCTTACCGTTAATTTATTTAATTTATAGAACCTGATGAGTATGAGAATGTTGTTTAACGTTATCTTCCGTTTTAACCACATTAACTGCATTTAAAACTCGCTTTTTTTCTAAAGAAAAATTCAAATCTTGTTTAACCGTTCCCAGAGGAATTAAAGACTGAGCATCAGGACGAGTGATGTAGGTTCTCACCGCAGCCAAAGTCCGTTCGGTAAAATGATCACAAAACTGAGCATCATCGGGAAAATCAGCCGTTTTCGTTAACGTTTCCCCCGTTAAAATGTCTCCAATGGACTTAGCACAAGCTAATTCATAAGAAGTGGGAATTCCCTTACAAATGGCTTCTAAAGCAGCAGAAGGAATGGGTTCAATGACACGAACTTGATGAAATTCTCCCTCATCCTTTAAAAAACAAGTAGCTAACCCAAACACACAGTAATCATCCATAGAGATATCAGAATGATTGGCTAATAATGTGGTGGTAGACATGGGTAAGAGTGACTCCTTATGATGATCAGACATTCTAATTTTATCAGTGATTTGGACGCTCCAGGGAAAACCTAAAAACTTAAGGAAAACTTTATATAATACTGAAACTCCCGACAGTGCAGACTTCTGAAGATTGAAGATCAGGGTAAAGGGGTCAAGACACTTAGAAGAGTGACACATTTTTTACCATGAACAATCAAACTATTGAGTACAGTGATTTCAATTAGCACCGAAATATTACTATTACTATGAATGATAATATAATTGACTATAAGAAATTTCAAGCATCATCGGTTCCCAGACCATCGGTGTCGGAGAGGGAGTACATTAGAGCGGCCATCGCCACTCAACTAAAAAAGACAGGGGTTTCCGATTTACACCTAAGAATTCTTATTAAACAAGAAGCCAATCAAGGGAACTACAACCAAGCCATTCATCTTCTGGGCCAATTGATTTCTCGTTGTCCCAATAGTGCGATTGACTATAACAATCGAGGTCTAATGTACTTGAAAATAGCCCATTATGATCAGGCCATGGCTGACTTTAATCAGGCGATCGCCCTGAATCCCAGTTTAGATCGAGCTTATAATAATCGGGGTAACTGTTACGCCCATCAAGGGAACTTAAACAAAGCCATAGAAAATTACGAAAAAGCCTTAGACATCAATCCTTATAACCAAAAAGTCTGGATTAATCAGGGTATTACCCTCAGAGAACTGGGAAACTATGAATTAGCCCTTGAAACTTTGGAACTGGCGAAAATTATCGGGGAGCAATATCTGGGACGTATTTATGCAGAGAGAGGCTATACCCATTATCTGAGAGGGGATTGGAATTATGCGATCGCTGATTATCGTCGCGCTTTATCCTGTTTACCCCAAGGCGATCGCTATGAACAAAAAGTCATCAAATGGTTAGCTCAAGTCCTACAACCCATCATTTCTTAATCAAATCATACTGCTTTTTATAGGAGCCAGTAATCTATCAATATCTGCCAATATCTTCTAAAATCTTTCAATATCTTTCTAGGATAAAAATTGCCATGATATAATAATAGATGAATAATTAACCAGAGGATTAATTATTCGGCGAGGTCAGACCTCACCCTCAATCCCCGTGAAAGCCCCAGAGGTAATTTTCCTCACCCTTTGTTAAAAAGGACGGAACGATCTTATATCGACTTCTTTGTGAGTAACTTGGTTGGGAAGAAACACCTACGGAATCACCGAGCCATTTCCGATCTCGAAACCTACTAATTGTTAGTAGATTTTGTTACAGGTTATCAGGAAAAAAGTAGGTGTTGTAAGATGCACTAGAAGAGATACAGTGGTCAAATTCTAGCTTTGCGCTTTTTGCCCTAGCCGTCGGTGAAGATAGCCCTTATTTTCTCATGAACCGAGGAAACTTCTGACTACTGAGGTCTGACAGTGACATCCTCCCCAACTAAATCACAGATTATAGTTGGGGCTTCCCGACTCACGACGGGATATTTCTGCCCACAGAGGCGTAATGCCTCTACGCCAGTTATCTAGGCTCATCGCCCCCG
>JASJDD010000196.1 GCA_030065735.1 Crocosphaera sp. | reverse complement strand
ACAGAAGTGTGAGAGGGAGTTGCTTCGCCGTGCAGCCATCTCAACCAATGAACATCTTGAGGATGAATTCCTTTAACAGTCAGTAGTGCTGCCCCCAAGAAAACTACTAATAAATTAACACCAATTAAGGAACCAACCACTAATAAAACAGCACTTACCGGTAAAACGGATTGTAAAACAATTGATGCTAAAGCCCCAAAAGTCGCCATTAAAACAACTAGGGGAAACCCAACAACTAATAAACAAACGATCAAGGTAAAACTCCAAACCAAAAAGCTCTTAACGAACGTTAAAGAATCGAGTTTTTCCAATCCAGTCTTTTGTGCAAATTCCATATCTTCCTCCAGAGCAAACCAGTAACTTTATCTATTTTTTTAGATAACGCTGTGTCAATCAGTATAGATAATCTTACGGAAAAAATGAGGGTTTTGAAAAAAAAATTTACATTCAAAGGTAACTTTATGGGTTAAAGATTGCAAAATGTTGCAGATAATTTTGATCCCAACGAACTTATCGGGGATCAAGCTTATCTTTATAGGATTGAATGTAATCTTTTGTAATAATCATCAACATTTAAAAAATGTAGCCAATGCTACAACGCTAATTTTTTCTTTTTAATGATGCAATCACGAACAAAAATTAATATTTCTTAAAATACAAGAGGATTTTCTCAGAAATAAAAGAACCATTAACCCAAAAAACAGCCGTTACATAAGTTTTCTCAGACATTTTGGGAATACTAATCATACAAGATTACCTGACAAGCCATTTAATTTAGCCGATTTCTAGAGAATAAGAAAGATCATGACCCAATCTCAACGTCCTTCCCTACCTCCGTTACCTCCTCCTCCCATGCCTCCGGTTAACGATTTTGAAGAAACCAACATGGAGATGATGGAGATGGAAGAATCATCAGGAAATGATGCACTCACCCAGTTTATGCCCGCTTCTCCCATGATCACAGAGCAACAAACTCCAGCAGCCGTTTCAACACCCCCTAAACCCCAGGTTGAAACACCAATGCGCCCACCCATACCTACCCCACCCCCTTTACCAGCAACCCCTCCTAGAAATTTTGGTCGTTCTCCAGGGCAACCCAGTTTAGCTGAGTTAGTTCGTCATGCGTTTGATGAAGGGTTTTCTGATGTTCACTTAGGGGTGGGAGAAAAAGCCCGAATGCGCGATCGCGGGGAAATGACGATTCTGGAGTATCCAGACATCGATGAAAACACCTTTATGAGTTGGTTACGGGAAATTCTCAAAGAAGATGAAATTCAACGCTTTAAAAAGGAATTAGAATTTGATGGGGCAACGCAATATGACTTTGCCAGGGTTCGGATCAATATTTTTGATAGTTTACGGGGACACGCTATGGTATTGCGTCTCATTCCCCTGAACATCTTGACCATGGAACAATTACGCTTACCCATGATCTTCAAAGATATTTCTGATGCTCACAAAGGGTTAATTCTAGTAACCGGTCCCACCGGTTCAGGTAAATCCACCACTATGGCTGCTATGGTGGATTATATTAACAAAGAACATCCCAAGCATATCATTACCATCGAAGATCCGGTGGAATTTGTCCACCAAAGTCGTCGCTCGTTGATTAAACAACGGGAAGTGGGAATGCACACCCTCAAGTTTGATAATGCGCTTAAAGCTGCCCTACGGGAAGATCCCGACATCATTCTGGTGGGGGAAATGCGGGATAAAGAAACGGTGAATACGGCACTTAAAGCAGCCCAAACCGGTCACTTAGTGATGGGAACCCTGCACACCAACAGCGCGGTGAAAACTTTAGAACGGATTTTGAGCTTATATAATGCCGAGGAACGAGAGGCGATGCGGGTGGCGATCGCAGAATCCTTAGTAGCCGTTATTGCTCAAGGGTTATGTCGGACAACGGATGGAAAACGGGCTGCTTACCATGATATTTTGATCAATACAGAAACGGTCAAAGACTATATTATTCAAGGGAAAAACGACGAAATTCTCGAATTGATGAAGGATGGTGAATTTGATGGCATGATTACCACCAATCAAGCCCTATTTAATCTCTATCAAGAGGGACGTATTACTGAGGAAACCGCTTTAGAATTATCGCCTACTCCTAACGAAATTGCGATGATGTTAAGGGGTCGAATCTAGAAAAAAACTAAAGAAATAAGCATGAAGGATGAAGATAAGCTATAACAGAATTAATTCTTCCTTCATCTTATTTGTAATTCCTCTAAAAAATAACGAGCATGGCCGAAACAACAAGGGTTGTAGGGGACTTGTTTAAGGGTATTGCCCTTTTTACCCCAGGTGGCGATCTCGTTTATTGTCTCGATAGCAACAAACAAGTCCATTGGCATTCTCAATTATGCCTAGTTTTCCAGGAATTATTAAAGTTGCCAGAACCCCCTCATTTTCTCGTTCCTGGTTATACAGCAACCGTTGATCGCTGGTTTTGTACTAGAGAGAAGAGGGTAAAAACAGTTGCGGAAATGTATCCTGCGGTTCGTCGCTATGAACCTTTATTAAATGTTCTGTTTAATCTGAAGAATGTGGTTTGGAAGACAGCAAATTGGCAAGAACAAGCTTGTAATCCCGTTGTCATTGAAACCTATCGTTCTCGCTTTCCTCAACTTTGGGAAAATCATGATTTGTTAGTGCGTTTAGATGAACGCTGGGAAAAGGAACTGAAAAATCAATTTCATCCTATAGACACCCAAAAAAAAGATGTACCTGAAGCCAATAAAGGTTATATTTTACGTCTTTTTGTTTCAGGCAATAATCCTTCCACTAAACAAACCTTAAAAAAGATTCATCACCTACTCGAAACACAGTTAACTCATCCTTATACCTTAAAGGTGATTGATATTAGTAAACACCCAGAAATGGCAGAAACTCATCATGTTTCTGCGACTCCCACGCTAGTGCGGGTTTGGCCTAAACCCATCAGACGAATTGTGGGCGAGTTGAACGATTTATCGAGAGTTTTGCAACTGATTAGCACCAATTAGTCAAGATTAAGTTATCGAAAATAATTAGGTCTAAAACCCCCCTTTTGAAGTTAGAAGTGTGAAGTTTGAAGTCAGAAGTGATTAAAAACTAATCAAAATAAACTGCACTTAAAAGTAGGAAATAAAGAAAGCAATTATTACTCGTCTTGCCTTTTTTTCCAACTTCCAACTTCTGTGCGATAGCGCCGGAGCGCAGCGAGGAACTTCTGACTTCTGTGCGATAGCGCCGAAACGTAGTGAGGAACTTCTGACTCCTGTGCGATAGCGCCGGAACGTAGTGAGGAACTTCTGACTTCTGACTCCTGACTTCGTTAACACTCATTGCCCAATTGATAATATGAATTTACCAATAGTAGCCACTTTAATCTATGCAATTTTACTCCTTTTAGGTGGAATCATGGGGTACATTACCGCTAGGAGCAAACCTTCTTTAATTTCTGGTGTTGTTAGTGGTTTGCTCTTGTTAATCGCTGCTTTTCTGCAATGGCAACAAATATCAGCTGGACTGGTTTTAGCTCAAATTACTACCCTTGTACTTGCCATCGTCTTTGCTATCAGGTTATGGAAAACTCGAAAATTTATTCCAGCCGGATTAATGTTAGTGTTTAGTGTTGCTGTGTTAGTGATTTTATTCCCAACAACGAGTTAGGCTAAGGTTTCGGGACAATACCCTAATCCTCGGGTAAATTGTTGACGAAACGCCTCAATATCATTACTATCAGGGGAACCATGAGACACAATCGCTACCTGATAACGACTCATGACATCAATAGGAGATTGACCGGTTTCTAGACTCCAGAACACCATTTGTAGGCGAATTTCCAACTCATAAGGAATACCCAGTTCATTCATAAAGGCCTTGAAGTCTCCATGTTGCTGGGGAGTTAAAGGTCGTCTAAACTTAATTTTGATGATCCAACCATTAATTTGATGGATAACGGTCATGGAGCAACAAGATGAATCATACTTTTGCTGTAGATATTCAATCACCCTTAAGGTTAGACTCGCGTTGGCTAAAAAATAAATATAGTCCATTATTTTCCCCCTTAATTTTTCCGCTAAACAATTCCTCTAGCTCTAGTGTGCCAAGGATCGCTCCATTTGTTATAGGGGACTTCCCCCCTATTTTGCTGAGGTGTCATGGGGGAAACTACCCAACTAGGTAAGGAGTCCCATGAATATACGGATATAGTCTAAGAATTGTTTGCTTATTATGGGGAAAACACTGAGTAGATTCCCAAACTATGTATCTCATTTTACATTATTCTTCTAGGATATAACGAATCAACCTGTTTTGGGAACTGTCATTTATGAGTAGTGATCATTTATTATCCAGTTACGATTATTATCTACCTCCAGACTTAATTGCCCAAAATCCGATGATTCCTCGGCATAATTCGCGTTTATTGGTGATTAATTCCTCTAAAAACCATATTCATAGCATTTTTCGTAATTTACCGAAGTGGTTATTATCAGGGGATTTATTGGTGTTTAATAATACTCGTGTGATTCCTGCGCGGATATATGGGAAAAAATCCACAGGTGCGCCGGTGGAAATTTTATTATTAGAAGAAAAAGAGCCTTTGTGTTGGTTAGCTTTAGTGAAACCTGGAAAACGATTTAAAATTGGCAGTGAAATTTATTTTAGCGTTAATAATCATGATGAGAATCATGATAATTTTTTAATAGCGACTGTTGTAGATAGGGACGAAGAAACAGGAGGAAGATTACTCAAGTTTCAGGTAGATTCTCTTGATTTATTTTGGAAAAAAATCGAAGAAATTGGTCAAATTCCTTTTCCTCCTTATGTGACTGAATCTGAGGCCAACCCTTCTCAATATCAAACCATTTATGCTCAAAAACCTGGGGCCGTTGCTGCTCCCACAGCAGGACTTCATTTTACCGAAGAACTATTAGAAAAGTTAGAACAAAAAGGAATTAATCAAGCTTATATTACTTTGCACGTTGGGTTAGGAACGTTTCGTCCAGTGGATATCGAGAATGTTAAAGAACATAAGATGCACCAAGAATGGATAGAAGTTCCTGATGTAACGGTTGAAAAAATTAAAGAAACGAAAGCCAATGGGGGTCGAGTTATTGCTGTAGGAACAACAGTGGTTAGAGCCTTAGAAGGTACAGCAAAAGCAGCAGAAATGGCAAGTAAACAGGATTTAATGGCTTTTAGAGGTAAAACAGATATTTTTATTTATCCTGGCTATTCTTGGCGGGTTATTGATGGCATGATTACCAATTTTCACTTACCAAAATCTAGTTTATTGATGTTAGTTAGTGCTTTAATTGGGAGAGAAAGATTATTAGAATTATATCAAATAGCTATTGAAGAAAAGTATCGTTTTTATTCTTTTGGGGATGGAATGTTAATTCTTGTGTAATGCTATTCAAATTGTTAATTTTTGCTGTCCACCAAGGATAAATAACCAAATGACCACAATCAACCAATGAATTATAACAGGTGGCCATAAAGAAGCGGTTATTTGGTAACTGATAGCACAAACGATTCCTAATAATCCAGCAAAGATTAAGAAGATTGGTTGCCTAAATAAATTTTTTCCTTGGGGATAGAATAATAAAGCATTTATAGGGTGATAAATAATAAATAAAATTAGACTAAAAGCGACCCAAAAAAACCATTCTATCCCATTGACTCCTTCAAAGGGATGGGGGAGTAAGAGAACCCGAAAAACTAATTCCTCTATCAAAGCTGGCATCAATAAAAGTGACAGAATTTGACCGCATTTTTTAGGGGAAATATCAACCAATTGCCAGGTTAAAAAACCAGTTTTTAAGCCAATTGGCACAACAATGATGCCATAACTCAACAAAAGTCCTAAACTAAAATACCAATCTTCAGAAGAAAGTGGGTAAGTTATAGCATCAATTAATCGAGCTAATCCCGTTGAGAAAAAGGGGATTTGACCAAAAAGTAAAGTAGGTGCCAGGGGAAAAATAGTCGAATCCCACCCTAAAATTTGATTAGTTCTCAAAAACCATAAACTAGCATTATTATGTAAAAAAATCGAACTAAGTTCATCATGAGCGCGACGAGGTAGCATGGTTCGCCAACTTCGTAATCCATCTAAGAAAGTTTGACCTCTAGTTAAACGTTCCCCTCCAGCGACTCCAGCTAACACTTCGGCATTTTGCTGCCAATCAGCGCGAACCACACCATAAGGGACTAAAATTTTATTTAAGTCTTGAACCAGTTTTTTGAGTTTTTCAAACTTCTGGGTTTCTACTTGTGAGGGATGCTCTTTTAACCAGTTGATTAATTGAGGAGAAGAGACCACTTGTTGTTTTAACTTTTCCATAGCAATATATAATGCTTGGCTAGAATCTTGAACACAAGAAGTGGAAGGGGTAACAGAAGAGACTCCTGTCCCATCTCCAGTGCGATAACGGGCCGTCATTATTTGTGCTTCTTCTAATAACTGTCTCCCAAAAGAAAGGGTTTGATTAGTCACTGTAAAATCAGATAAAGAGTCTAACTTAATAATCACATCTGAAAAGGGGCGAGAAGCAACCCATCCTTTTTGTAAATCTCCTGCATAAGCTGACCAGTCAATTTTTCCAGAGATTATCCCTTGTGGATTTTGGGCATAAACTTGATAATAGATTATGTCAAACTGTAACTCCGATGTAAAAAAATCTTTAATCACTTGTGCGAATCCATAGGAAAAATGTCCGGTTACTGTGCCTCCGGATATTTTTTCTCCATTATCTCCTCCAATTCCTCCAAAAGTGTGAATCACTAACCCATAGTCTCCTTCTTTCCATTTATTTATCGCTTGTTCCATACTCTGAGCATCAGGAGCAATTAACACACTTTGAAAAGAGCCTTTTTTTTGTGGGGTATTTTGCCAATTTTTCCGAGAAATATAACGTTGACCCGACTGTAAATTTAATTCAACTTTTTCGGGTTTGAGTTGCATTAAAGCTCTTGGTTTTAAGGACTGTACTGTAAAAATTCCCTCCTTATCTTTAGCCCCATAAATATACCAGCCCTCTTTCCCTGTCTCTACGGTTTCGAGATAACGGGGGGTGGAAACAAACCGTCCATTACTACCAGGAGGTTGTTGTGGAATTCTCACTATTTCAATGGGGCCATCAAAGCGTTTTGAAACTCGATTGTAGTGACGAACTTGATAATATTCCCCTGGACAGGGCTTTTTTCCTGGACAATTTTCTGGTGGTTTTTTAAACTTCGTCGTTAACGGCGGGGTCTTATTAGCTCTTTCGACTTTTCCCTCTATTTTAACTAATCCATAATAGCGACCAGTTATTTGTATGGGTTCTCTTTCAATTTGAATAAGTGGTTGTTTTTCTTTTTCTGTAAATACCTCGTCGTTAACAACGGGGTTTATATGAATATTTCCTGTTAATTTTACCGTTAAATCATCGTATTGACGTGCGCCTGCTAGAGATTGTAAAGGGCCAACTTGTTTTCTTCCATTGAGACGAGATGGGACAACATCTCCTTGTTGCTGTGCCTTGATTGCTGTCTCATTAAACTGTATATCTGTGGTCACTTTCTCTACATACTGCACCTGGGGTGTCCCTTGCCAAGTTAAAGGGACAATTTTTCCTCTTAATTTATGATAAGTTGAGGGGGTATTGTGTAGTTCAATTTTGACCCAATCTTTTTCTCCCCATTGTGCTTTTTTGGCAACGAGTTCTTGTTGAGTCGGTAAAATTAATCGCCCTGTCCATTCACCTACTGGTTGATATAACTCACTGTCTATTGATTGGTTAAGGGGATAAAATTCTGGTTGATTAAAGGGAGCCTGTATACTAATAGCATAGTTAGAATTGTTCTGCGCTTGTAAAGAGCATTGACTAAAAATCCCCAGACAGAAAAATAATAATAGTCCTATTAGTAGCCATTTTTTAACCTTTTCTTGACGAAAATAGTGATTCAACTCAGACATAATTTTTTTCCCCGTAAGCATCTAAGTACCTGGACAAAAATAAACGTTACTCGTTTAAGTTAAGCAGAGGGTGCAGAGGAAGCAGAGGAGGAGGGGCTATGGAGTAATTTACATTTCTTAAGACAGTTCATTTTATTTATGTCCGACTACTTACAGCAGTTTTCAAATCAATAGATTCAAGTCGCTTTTCAACGTTTAAGAGTCTCTCTTCTAAAGACGAGGGTTCCTTTTTATCGCCTTGTGAACTACCTACGCTCTGTCCTTAGACGAGCGTAGGCTTCTGGTATCCCCTTGAGGACTGCCAGAACTTCCTTCGTGGTAGTGAAGGGAAATACTCAAACAATTAATCATAATGCTTTGCAAGCATAACAAATTTTCCTCAATTTTCACAATCATTTTTATTTTCTTAATCGCTTGAGGAGAGAACCACCTCTGAGCTAGATACTGCAAGGAGTCTAGTTTAAGTGGACTCGTTGAAGCAAGAATCCCCACCGTTTTACGGCGAGGGAGTGTCAATTTCTTAATATCAGATGATAGAATTTCTGAGACTTTACCCCAAAAATGCTCAGCCATGATTCAACTCAAACCCCCAATCGGAAGATTATTTCATCTCATTACCTTAAGTGGTGGGTTCATTTTCCTTGTGTCTCCTTTTACCCTTGCTCAAGGGGAAACCTCTAATGCTGCGATCGCTAAATTTAATTGGTTTCAAGCGATTATTTTAGGCATGGTACAGGGGTTAACAGAATTTTTACCCATTAGTAGCACCGCCCATTTAAAGGTGGTTCCTGTGGCTTTAGGATGGGGTGATCCAGGGGTGGCTTTTACCGCAGTGATTCAATTAGGGAGTATTGCTGCAGTGTTGTGGTATTTTTGGTCAGATTTAAGTCAAATTACCAGGGGAATGATCACAGCCATTCGTCAATCTGATTATCAATCCCATGATTTTCGTTTAGGAGTGGGTATTGCTTTAGGAACCTTACCCATTGTCTTTTTTGGCTTATTGATGAAAGTCTTAATTGCTGATTTAGATAATTCTCCGTTACGAAGTATTGAGGTGATTGCAGGGGCTTCGATTGTCATGGCATTATTGTTAGCTTTATCAGAAAAAATAAGCACCCATAAACGAAGTTTTGAGGAGTTAAGTTGGCAAGATGGAGTGTTAATGGGATTGGCTCAATCCTTAGCCTTAATTCCTGGAGTATCCCGTTCAGGATCAACTATAACATCTGGATTATTCCTCAATTTAGAACGAGCAACAGCAGCTAGATTTTCTTTTTTGTTAGGGATTCCAGCCATCACTTTAGCGGGATTAGTGGAATTAAAAGATGTTGTAGATATGGGACTTTCTAAGGATATTATTATTCCTGTAATTGTCGGGGTAATTTCATCTGCTGTCTTTTCTTATTTAGCGATCGCTTGGTTAATTCGTTATTTACAAAAACGAGATAC
>JASJDD010000195.1 GCA_030065735.1 Crocosphaera sp. | reverse complement strand
TATAATATCGGTGCAAGGTATTGGTATTCTGTCTTAATTGGTGATCAGTATTTCTCTAGGGTATTTGTTAGCCAAAGTTCTACAAATACACTGCGGACACCAGTAACTCTGGAGACACTTAGAAGTCTAGAAACTTCTGGGTGCCAATGAATCCCCATCTATAATCTTTGATTTAGATGGGGTGTGTTCAAGTTAACACAAGTAGCAGTTTTAAGTCGTATCAAAACTATCTTGTAATCATCGTAGAAACTTCTTTACGAATTAAACTATTTTTTGTCAAGTTCGGTTTACAAAAATTTATATTCAGTATTTATGTATTGCCTAAGAAAAATTAAGGGTCAAAGGGTAGTTGAGGAGAACAAAAATATAAAAAGTCCCTATTTACAAGGATTTCAAGAATTTGAGTCTGATTTTTGCACAGAACAGCCACATTTTATTTTAAAATAGCACATTCTGAAAATTTACATAACTTCAAGGTTTCATTTTCGGGCAAATTTTAGGAAAATTGGGAAAAACGATCTTTTTGTAAAGGTATATGAAGGGCAAAAAAATATTTATATAAATCATGATTTATATAAGTCATGATAAGTAAAGTTAATGATTTGAGAAACAGAGAGGGGAAACTAAAAGAAGGTTTATTAAGGTGTTAATGATAATAGTTTTAGTGGTTTCTAAAACCCTATTAATATCTGGAAAAAATTAGTTTTATTCAGGTAAATAGTCCATATCTAATACTTGTTCAGAAGTAAAAGGACAGTTAAGAGGAAAAGTTTCTAGAGGTAAACCTGTTTCAATTTCTGCTTGTTTTCTTGCTTTGTGATAACAGGGTTGAAAAACTTCTTCAAAATACCGTTTTAAACTGGGACTCTCAGCAAAATCATCTTCTAGTCTATCTCGATGTTCAAAAATAGTAGATAACCAGATTTTTGAACGCTTTTCTGGTTGATATTTATATTTTAATAAGTGACAAAGAAGAATTTTCAAGTTACTTTTTACTGCTTTTTTTTCACTTCTTCCCATATCTTCTATTTCTTCTATTAAATTACTAACATCTAAATCTGTAAATTTTCTCTTTCGTAATAATTGTACGGTTTCCTCTAACCATAAACAATAATCTTTATCATATAAGTTAGTTTGCATAATGACCTCTACTTTTGATGAGTATCATTTTAACTCTCTAAGCTGATTCTAACATTCTGACATCAACAACTTAATTACTTATTAGATGTTAGAATTAAGTAAGTTTTGATTTAATTAAATAAAGGGTAATAACCATGATATCATTAACTATCAGCTTAAGTGATGATAAACTGCATCAACTTCAAGAAATCGCCCAAGAAAGAGGAATTACTACTGAAGAACTCTTACAAACTAAAATCAACGAATGGTTAACCCTAAACTCGGACGATTTTAACAAAGTTACCAACTATGTTCTGACTAAAAACGCCGAACTTTATAACCGTTTAGCATGACTCGCTACTTAACCCAATCAGAGATTTTACAACTTTATTCCTTGCTCATTCAGCAATGAGGAGGATTATTTAAAGATAATGTTGGGTTTTGTCCCTCAACCCAACCTACAACTTTTTAAGCTGACTCTAAAATTCTAACATGAAGCACTTCATTACTCATTAAAGACTCAATTTGTGATTCAGCAACAGTGACAACTGCAATGGTTTCTCCTACAGCATTAAACACTTCTAAACTATAACCATCTTCTCCATTTTTAACAGGATGATGCTCAACAATGGTTGCTACATCTCCTTTACAGAGTTTATAGTTTGGTAAGTTTTCTTTTAATGCTACTCTGGTAAATAGTTCAAATTTCATGATTGAATTAACTTGTTAGGATAAAGGGTTATGAACTTGGTTTGTCCAGAATCAAATTCTGTCATCCATATTGTAACAATTTCTAGGCTAACTCCATTTAAACCTGTTAACGTCCCTCTAATTTCTTATTTATCTCCAAAACGATTAGTTTCTGTGTAAACAGCATCTAAAGGTAACATTTGTTGTCTTAAATCTCTTTGTAACTGTTTTGCAGTAGTCATTGTATAACCTGCTTGTGCTAAAAATCTAGACTTATCATCTTCTGGTTTCCAACGTAGTAAATATTTAGTTATTTTAGCCTCAGCAATAATTGTATCTTCAGGCAATTTCATGTATAAATTCTATTTTTTAAAATTCCATCACCGTCTTTCATAGAAACAAAAGGCAAATATTTATCATCACTTTGAACAGGAATTACTTGAAATTTTTTGCCAATTATTTTTGTATATTCAGAGTCGTCATACCTAAAATCTAAACATCCTACATTCTTCTCATTTCTTAAAGGACTGGGCAAAAAGTTATAAACTGTTTCTGTAAATTTTTTCTTATCTTTTAACTCTTCAATTCCTGCTGGTTCTAAAGTTTTATCAGATACTCCAATAATAATACATCCTCCACCTGAATTAGCTAAAGCTAAGATATGACGAGCTATTTTTGAAATACTTGGCCAATTTTCTTTAAAGTCAAGATAAGAAAATTCTCCTAAATGGCTTTCTAGTATCTTTTTTAACTGAACACGATCTGGAGATTCACAAAATCTGGCCAAATCTTCCTTGAAAGATAACTTTGTTGTTGATAAATTATTTTCTGCTTCCATTTTTTTTATTGAAAAACTATCATTATTTATTGTTTGTAATAAGGTGGACATTGTGGACATTTAGCCCACCTTAAACGAATTAATTAGCACAAGCAGTACAATTATTATCAGACTCTTTAAAATCGTCTTTTTGTACCGTCCTAACGTAATATATCGCCTTACAACCTTCCTTCCAAGCTAACAGTAACGTCTCGAAAATATCCTTAGCCGTCAAACAGCGTTCCGGTTCATTAGGAAAGTAAATACCTTGATTCAAATTAAACAACAATTCCATAGAAATTCCGGTATCTGTCCATTGTTGAATGGTTGAAACCGCTTTGACTACTTTTTGTTGCTCTAAGGTCTTATTTTCGTGATAAAACCAGAAAGCTTCTTTGATAAAGGGAGGTGCAATAGGAACCGTTCCCTTCGCCCATTTATCATAGAAAAAACGACTATAAACCGGGAGAATACTAGCGGTACAACCTTGTACTAAAGAAGAAGAAGTATTAGGGGCGATCGCAGTAATATGAGAGTTACGAATACCATGCGTTTTAATATCTTGAGATAACTGTACCCAACGCTCTTTTTTGTTTGCATTTTTAACAAACCAATCAACCGATTTAGAGCCAATTAATAACCCTTTACTCCAGTCACTTTCTGCAAACGCATCATAAGGATTTCTTTCCTTAGCCAACTCCATAGACGTATGAGTACACCAATAACCCACCTCTTCAAATAAGTGACTAATTTCTGTTAGATTTTCGTAGGTTAAACACTTCTTAGCCAACCAATCAGCTAACCCCATACAACCCACACCAATAGTCCGATATCGATCATTGTGTGCCTTTGCATCGCTAAAAGGAGGGTTGGTAATATCGATGGTATTATCAAGAATACGAACAGAAATTTTACAAAGATAATTTAGTTCATCTTCTTCAATATTAGCTAAATTTAAACTAACTAAATTACAACAGTGACTATACTTTCCAGGAGACACATTGGAAAAGCTCTCGGTGCATAAATTCACACCCGGAATGTAACCAACGTGCTTATTGGGATTAGCCTTATTAATAGTATCTTTAAAGGCTAAATAAGGCATCCCTGTTTCCACCTGCGATCGCATAATAGTTTTAAACAAGTCACGAGCGTTCACCCGCTTATAAAGAGTAATTTCTCTATCTAATTCTGCCTCAATTAAACGATAAGCTTCTTCAAACTTTTCTCCCCATAATTCTGCTAATTCAATGCCAAACTTTTCCCGTACTTCATAAGGATCAACTAACGTCCATTCCTCTTTATTTTCCACCCGACGCATAAACTCATCGGTCAAAATTAACTGAGGAAAGACATCATAAGCTTTGCGTCTTTGATCCCCATTTTCTGTCTGTATTTCCAAAAACTCTGGTACATCTAAATGCCAAATATCCACCCCAACGGTAACGGCCCCGGCCCGTCTTCCGCCTTGGTTAACAGCGATCGCAGTATCGTTTAATAGTTTAATCCAAGGAATAATGCCCCCAGACGCATTCGATTTACCCATCACCCAGCTACCAGTAGCCCGAATACGACTGACATTAACCCCAACACCACCACCATTTTTTGAGATCCTAGCAGTGTTGGTAATCTCTTCAAAAATGCTCTCTAAGTTGTCATCAATGGACAAAATGAAACAACTGGTCAACGACCCCCCTGGAACCCGTAAATTGGCCAAAATCGGGGTGGACAGAGACACTTTTCGCATGGCTATAGCTTCATAAAATCGTCGGGCCCAAGGTAATCTGTTTTCGGGACTTTCTACCGTTGCCAAAAGTAACGCACAACTTAACAATGCTTCTTGGGGAAGCTCATCACATAAGAGGTAACGACTGGTTAACAAAACTGCGCCGGCGTAGTCATAGTCTGTATCCCAGTCTGGATTAATCCAGGTTCCGGCTGCTTGTAATTCTGTCGTAGAATAGGTTAAGAGACGATTATCGTATTGTCCAGATTCTACTTTAGTCCTCACCGTTGTTTCATAATTGCCATACTGATAACCTCGACTGACTAGAGTATCTTTCCAGAGACTCCATATATGTAGTCTTCCGGCAACATAACGCCAGTCTGGTTCAGCAGGACTACACATTTCCAAAGCGCAGTTAATTAGGTTATCCTGGATTTCTCTAGTGGTAATGCCGTCCCGTAGACGAGTGGTTAACCCTGCTTCTAGGGCAATGCTGTTCACTTCTTGTCCAGCACAAGCCCAGTCTACAACAGCGCGGATCTTCCCGATATTTAGTGCTGTGCGAGATCCGTCCCGTCGTCTCACCTTGATTTTACTGTTCCCTAAATGTGAATGGTAACTAGGGGAGGGGTGAGTGTCGCTGTGATGGGTTTGCTGAGGGGAAGTTAAGACAGTGGGTTGCATCATTTATACTTCTAGGACTAATCAGAAAACTAATAACTTTGTACTTAATTTTCGTCGAAATTGGTGTCAACTTGAGAAGGACACTTTTTGGTTATACCACATATATGGTGTTATGTCTGGGAAAATTTTTGATTAATTACTCTATATATGGATCACAAGGATTTTTACCTTACCTTGTTTTTCTTCTGATGATTGTGATCTCGACTACATTTGATTGAGAATTGAGCATTAAATAGTCGGACAAAGTTAAAGTTAACTGTGAGAAAAGGAGTCAAGAATCAAAAGGAATTGAATGACTTGATATTTCCTAATACAGTATGATTAATTTATGTCCGACTACTTCGTTATTTTTTTTTGAAAGGAAAAGAAAGTTAAGTTTCTAATTTTTTCATTAATTCCTCAACTTTTTCCTTAATTTCATCTCGAACTCGATAAAATGTTTCTAAAGGTTGCCCATCAGGATCATCTAATTCCCAGTCTTCAAAAATATCCCGTAATACCCATTCTTGAGGTAAGTTAACTCCACAACCACATAATGAAATCACTGCATCATAATTGTCTGCATTAAAGTTACTCAAAGGATCAGAGGTTTGGTCAGTAATATTAATACCAATTTCCTCCATTACTTGAATGGCAGTGGGATGAACTCGACTTGCTTCTAAACCTGAACTGGTGACTTCAATTTGCCCTTTTCCTAAGGTTTTAGCGAAACCTTCTGCCATCTGGGAACGGCAAGAATTACGCTTACAAACAAACATAACTTGTTTCATGATTAGTCATTATTCTTAATGCAAAGAATCAATACAACGGGGATCTAGTAAGGTAGCTTTTTCGGGATCTCTGGGAAACCAAGAAGCCGTTTTTTTGCAGAATTCAACTAACATTAACATCACAGGAACTTCAATTAAAACCCCTACCACTGTCGCTAAAGCTGCCCCAGAATTTAACCCAAATAACATGACAGCTGTAGCAATAGCAACCTCAAAATGATTACTGGCACCAATTAAAGCAGCTGGGGCTGCATCTTCGTAGGTTAAGTTCAGTTTTAATCCAGCAACATAGGCAATGAAAAAGATAAAGTTGGTTTGAATAAATAAAGGAATAGCAATTAAGAGGATATGCAGAGGGTTATTAACAATTAGTTCTCCTTTGAAGGCAAAGAGTAAGACTAATGTTAGTAATAAAGCAGCGATAGAAATTGGACTCAAATAATGCAAAAATTGACGCTCAAACCATTGTTTACCTTTATGTTTAAAAATCCAATAACGGCTATAAATTCCAGTCACTAATGGTAAGCCTACATAGATCAAAACTGAAAAAACAATCGTTTGCCAAGGAACCACTAAATTATTAGCAGAAAGCAGCCATTTACCCAAAGGTGCATAAAGAAATAACATGGCTAAGGAGTTAACAGCAACCATGACCAAAGTATGACCTTGATTACTATAAGAAAGATAGCCCCACATCAGTACCATCGCGGTACAAGGAGCAATACCCAACAAAATACAACCAGCGATGTAAGAGTTTGCTAAGGTAACTTCTGATCCCCTAATTATCTCCGTTGCACTTAAAAGTGGTGCAAATAATGAGCCTAGAAAAAACTGAGCAAACACCACCATTGTAAAGGGTTTAATTAACCAGTTAATGGCCAAGGTTAACAGAACAGGTTTTGGAGTTTTTGCTGCTTGAACTGCTTGAGAAAAATCAATTTTTACCATGATGGGATACATCATGAAAAATAAGCAAATTGCAATGGGAATTGAGACATTATAAATACTCATAGCATCTAATGTCCCTGCAATATTAGGAAAGCTTCTTCCTAAGACAATACCAACGATAATACAAACAATTACCCACAGGGTTAGGTATTTTTCAAAAATATTAAGACTTCCCCCCGCTTTGATAGCTTTGGGGTTGATGCGAGTGGTCATAGTACATATCAAATTTATTTGATATATAAACAGTACATCAAATTTATTTGATATGTCAAGTTCGAGAAAAAGCTTCAGTTTAGCATAATAAGTCCTATAGAACCATTTTTCATTCTAAATTCTACATTCTACATTCATGATATCCCCTCGGCGTAATCATCCAATTTTGATGGAAAAAGGTGCTACTATTGCCAATTAAAACAGTGGTTAACATATCAATATTATGAGTCAACATTTCCCCTAAATTTGTCAATATTATGCTTTCATCTTGACGATAAGCGCAGCGAACTAAAGCGACAGGTGTATTCCTATTACGATGTTGTAAAAAGATGCTTTGCGCTTCTATAATTTGGGTTTGACGAGTTTGCGATCGCGGATTATAAAGGGCTGTAACAAAATCCCCTATCGCTGCTGCTTCTAATCGCTTTTTAATCATCTCCCAAGGGGTTAATAAATCACTTAAACTAATGGCACAAAAATCGTGCATTAAGGGGGTTCCCACTCTCGCTGCTGCTGCTTGTAAAGCTGTAATTCCTGGAAATACTTCAATACTGGGATTTTGACCATCCCAATTATTATTTTTTAGTTCTTCTAACACTAATCCAGCCATGCCATAAATACCACAATCTCCCGATGAAATCACAGCAACGGATAAGCCCCATTTCCCTAATTCTATGGCTCTTTTCGCTCTCTCCTTCTCTTTTGTAATCGGTAAAGATTCAATAATTTGCCCAGGACGTTGTAGCGGTTTAATTAACTCTAAATATAAAGAATAACCAATAATAGCATCTGCTTGATTAATGGCAGTTTTGGCAGCAGGAGTTATCTGTTCTAAACTTCCTGGTCCCATTCCTACTAAATAGATTTTTCCTTGTCTTCCTGTATAGTCTAATTCACTTTGAGCGATGGCAATAGTCACCGCTTCTTGCTCAGATTTGATGATTTGTTTCGGGACTAAAAGAGACTTTTTTAGATCGTTTTTCTCCCTATTTCCTGTATCACTAAACCAATAATTTGCCCCATAAATAGCAGCAGCTTCAGCCACACTAGCCGTTCCAACTTCTTGCTTAACCACCTCAGAAGGATTAGGAACATTTATAGTATTTAAAACATCAGCCGAATAGGTTAATAAAGGATACTGTTTGTCTTGGCAATATTGAACGATTCCCACCTCATCTGCTTTAATGTCGATGGTAGCCAGACCTGCGATCGCCTCTGTGGCTAAATGATACTTTTGAAATACTTTCTCAATAGCTGATGCAATTAACGCCTGAGACGTTCCCCGAATACACCCGATCCCAACCCACAACACACGGGGATACCATTGGACTTTGGGAATGGTAGACGCTTCAGCAAATCGGCCTTGGGTTACACTGATCGAGACACAGGCTGCTGTGGGTGCATTTTCGCCAATTTCGCCGAATCCAAAGCAAAAAGGATGATTTTGAGGTAAATTATCTTTCCAAAGCTCAGAACCTGCTTCTTGTATCACCTGAACCCTTTTTTGAGAGGCGATGGCATGACTTACCCCTGTCCAATCTCCCGGTCCTTTGCGCCAACCAAAAGGCCGTCCTAACATATCAATAGCTGGTAAATTGAGACCATGAGATGCACCGGTAATGATTGGGGTAGCATTAAGTTGATGGGCGATTAATTGCGCTAAGCGATCAGCCCCACCTTGATGGCCACTGCATAAACTAATCACATATTGACCCGTCGGATCAATAACAATAATAGCGGGATCGGATGCTTTATCCTCTAATAACGGAGCAATGAGACGAATAACCGCACCAGTGGCTAAACAAAAGATAAAAGCTCTATTTTCTGCCCAAATGGTAGCTAAATGAGTTTTGAGAGAATCTTGATAATGACAAATGACGGTATCGATTAAAGGTAAGGTTTCAGGAACATACAGTGTTACCCTTAACGATTGACAGAGAGGATGTAATAATTGGCTAGATTGGGGAGTGGTGGCGATGGCAGCGATAGGCTTAAAAGCATCAAAAATCATGATATTTGAGGCGATTTTTGCTTATCATAGTAGAGTAGCATTATTAATTAGTGACATCCTCCCACGCACGTCGCTAAACTTTGTGCGGGGCTTCCCTAACTCACGATAGGGCATTCCTGTTTATTCTCGTTTCTACAAGGTTTCGCCACTTATCTAGAACACATTGGTACTAACGATGAGTACATCTCCCACTGTTGTTTCCCCGACAGAACGACTAATCAGGCGTTTTCGTTTCCCAGAGTCCCTGGGTACTTTATCCGATTTATTCAATTTTTCTGGTATTTCCCAAGCGAGGCGAGGTCCCGTCATCCGACTGCCTTTCACTCTCATCTTGGATGGATACACTCCAAGTCTGGC
>JASJDD010000194.1 GCA_030065735.1 Crocosphaera sp. | reverse complement strand
GTAGCAGTCATCTTCAGAAACAATGGTATTGTCAAGGTCGAGGATGATACCTTTGATACCAGCATCCTTGAGAAAATCAAAATCGATCAAAGCTAAAGTTGTTGTCTGTCTCTTAAACTTACGTCGGCGCATATCAGTTATCAGTTATTACTTGCTACTCGCTAATCACTACTCAATTACTCCCTGATGCTTCAACCATAAAATTACCAAGATTGTCATGCTCCAACTGACAACAGTCAGTAGGATTGGTAGATCTGTTAATAAGATTTCTTCTGGTCGTTCAGTGCTTTCTTCTTTCTTGAAATCTGCCTCACTTTGATAAGCTCTTTCCTTTGGGTCGCTAAGCATTTGATAGCGAAAAATTCCATACAAAACAAAAGGAAATGTCAGCATCATCCAGGGGGTTGAAGCTCCCTTAATTATAGGTCCATAACTCCAAAGTGCATAACTTATCACCGTCCCAGTCGTAACCATACTTTCCATGCGAATTAGTAATGGTATAGAGTAGCGTCTTAGAACTGCACGGGTATTACAACCTCGGATTTGCAACCATCGTAATTCTGCTTTGCGCTTCTCAATTCCTAAAAACAGAGCCAGCATGGCAGTACACATTAGAAACCAAGGAGAAAGGATAATTCCAGTTGCTGCTGCCCCAGCGCACGCTCTCAGAATAAATCCTATGGCAATTGCGATGATATCCAAAATAGGAGTGCGCTTCAACTTCAAATTGTAGGCGATTTGCAAGATGGCATAGCCAATAAGAGTGGCTCCCAAGAGAGGTGATCGCAGCCAGCCCAGAATCAGAGCATTGCTCAACAGAACTGCTGCCATTGTCAAGGCTACCGGGATACTAACTAAACCAGCAGCGATAGGACGTTGGCACTTTACTGGATGTCGGCGGTCAGATTGGACATCTGCAATGTCATTGAGCAGATAAAAGGAGCTAGAAGCACAGCAGAACAATACAAATGCCAGCAAGCTGCCCAGAAAGGACTGCCAATTGATACTAAAAGCAAACAATGGCGCGGCAAAAACCACCAAGTTTTTTGTCCACTGGCGAGGTCTCAGAGCAGCTAGGTAAGCTAATTCTTTTCTTAATTCAGCCATTAACTTAGTTAAAGAGAGATTTCGGCTACCATCATATAGATAGTGTTTTAAGAAAACTTTACATCATATCCACCTCCATCTCCTGGCCAACTCAGTTATATTTGTGATCTACTGAAACTTTGTAGGGAAGTTTATAGGGGAGGTTGTTAGTTGATATATTACTCCGTTTATTATAGAAGATAATAAACGGAGTATTCCTAATCTGTTTAAATGCCTAAGTCTCTAACCACTTCAGAAAATAATATTCTGCGTCCCGAAGATTTTGATCCCCCACTGAAACGTAAAGAACCAAGTGTTCCTTACTATTGGAGTGTTGATGAAATCGCTAGGGAAGTGGGGGTGTCATCGCGCAGAATTCAATACGAAATTAAGGGAAATCCTAGACTAAAAGACAAAAGCCCAAGACTTAAGGCTTATAGAATTGGGCCAATATTTTTGGTTCCTGATGCTGATGCGCTTGAATTCATCTGGAAATATCGACAGCGAAAGAAAAAATCTTAATAATTCGTTATAAATGATTATTCTTGATCACGAATAAAGACTGATATCATATAGCAATACACAACAAAACCCCGCTCGACATTCCACCGAAAAGCAGGGTTCGTTGCGTATTTGCAAAAATACAATAAGACTTATGATTAATCCTACCTCATTTCGGTGGGAACAGACAAGTATTTTATACAATTCTGCTGTCTGGAAATCCTCTGCATCCCCTAAGTATCATCGAATCCCTAACCCTCTCTGGCTCTCACTTAAAAAGGAGGGGGAAGCGTGATCAATAACACCTCAATCCGTCAGGAATTCATCACATCGTCAGGAATCGCGCCTGACCTGTACGATTTTGCCGTCAAAATCGTTCCTGACCTCGAAATTGACTCGATCACCAAAGAAGTGACGGGAACACCCTTGTATGACCTCCTGGGCTGGCCTTACACCCGATTTGGTCATCAAGCCAAACCCAACCTACTTGGGGCGGCCTTCTACTCGGAAAATGGCAAGCTGTTTCAAACCAAAGTTTATGGTCAAGCCGATACAGGGAACAAAACAGGAAAATATTACGCCCCCAGAGGCATAGGGGACGTTCCTTACCTGCCCCCTGTGCCAGCCTTAACGTGGTTGGCTATGTGTATCGAACATCAGCAACCGTTACCAGAGAGGTTAATCCAATGGCTAAAGGGTTTAGTCGTGACCAACACAACACTCCTGAACAGCTTATTCGGCTATTGCTTAAGCATTGGAAAGAACAAGGCCAAGGACAAGGACACTTCCTCTTCAAACGAAAACGCAAAAAACATCTGGCTACAGTTGTTGACTGGTTCAATCACAAATACCCCTTCCTCATCGCCGACTATCATCCAGGGGACCGAACCTCTTGCGGATTCTGCGCTATCAGAATTCTCGAAAGAACTAAGAGAGCAGAACATTGTCATTAACGGGTATTGGGACTGGTTCCAAACCACCACCATCCCCTTAACCCTCACAGAAGGGGTCAAGAAGACCCTTTCTAGCCTCTCCATAGAGATTCCTACCATTTCCCTGTTTGGCTGCCAATGTGGGGCAAAAACTAAGGACTCAGAGGGGAATATTATTCCTCTAACCCTTATCCCTGAATTAATCCCCCTAGTCAAAGGACGACGAGTTAACATCGGCTTTGACCGTGATATCAACCCCAAAGCCAAACAAGCCGTCACCAAAGGCATCAGAAGACTAGCCATAGCCATATCCAAAGCCGGTGGCCAGCCTCATATTGTTCTTTGGGATGCCAAATTAGGCAAAGGACTCGATGACCTCATCGTTAACCAAGGGGCTGACTATGCTAAAACCATCATCAACAGTGCCGTCTCCTTCGCCCAATGGGACAATAAAAATCTCACCAGTATTTCCCATTTAGTTGACAAAAACGTTAACCAACGTTATTTAGATATAGAAATTCCTGAAAATGCCCAATTAATCGGCATAAAATCCGCTAAGAAAACAGGAAAGACCCAATTACTGTCTAAAATCGCTGGTCTGGCAGAGGAGGGCGTTCCCATCCTAGTGCCATTACACCGACAACAATTGGCTAAAGAACTGGGAAGACGGTTAGGGATAGAATACCGCACCGAATTAACCAAAGCAGGACGGCAACTGGGGTATAGTCTCTGTGTGGACTCCCTCCACCCCCATGCCAATCCCCCCTTTAAGCCCAATAATTGGTCAGGAGCCATATTAATGCTCGATGAAGCTGACCAAGTTATTTGGCACGCTTTAAATTCCCCTACCTGTAAATTTAATCGTGTACCCATCCTCGAAAGCTTTAAAGAGTTGGTGCAGAATGTTATTGAAGGCGGTGGGAAAATCTTTCTCTCTGATGCGGATTTATCCCCCTTGGCCATTGAGTACATGGAGAAGTTAATCGGCCATCCGGTCAAGCGGTGGATTGTCGAGAATCACTATAACCCCAACCAAGGGAAACGAATTCTCTATAATTTCGACTCTCCTGAGATGCTGCTCAAACAAATCTTTGAAGCCATTGAGCGAGGGGAAAAAATTATTATTCACACCGCAGCCCAAAAGGCCAGGAGTCAATGGTCAACCATTAACCTTGAAATCCTCATCAAACAAGTCTTTAAGCATCTTAACCTCAAGATTTTAAGAATAGATGGGGAATCGTCAACAGAACTGTCACACCCTGCCGATGGGGTTATGGGGAATCTGAATGCGGTTCTCCCCCTCTATGACATTGTGATCACCTCTCCTGTATTAGAAACAGGGGTGAGTATCGATGTGAAGCACTTTGATGGGGTCTACTGTTTTGCCGGGGGTGTGCAAACCGTCGAAGCTGTCTGTCAAACCATCGAACGAGTTAGAGATGATATCCCTCGTTATTTGTATGTTAAAAAAACCTCATCAACTCGGATTGGTAATGGAGCGACAGATCCGCGAGGGTTATTAAAGAGTCAAAAGAAAGTATTTAAAACAAATATGAATTTGTTGGCTGAAAGTGATACTTTAGCTGCCTTAGACGGGGAACACCCTGAACACCTTTCCACTTGGGTTAAAAAGTGTTGTTTAGTTAATTTAGGTTATCGTCATTATCGAGAGTTTATCCTCAGAAAATTGGCAGAAGAGGGGTATGAGATCATTAATTATACGCCCGATTCGCTTGAGGAGGAGAGGTCAGATAAGGAGGAAATTCAAGGGATGATTAAGGCTAATCAAGAGGAAAATTATAACCAGGAAAATAAGAGTATCTCTGCCAAAAAGAACCCTAGTGATGCCGAATTAAATGAATTAAAAGAGAAGAAAAAGAAAAGCAAAGAAGACCGACATCGCCAGCGTAAAGGGGAATTATGCCGTCGTTATGGTACGGAAGAGATTAGCCCTGAAATGGTCAAAAAAGATGATGAGGGGTGGTTTGGTAAGTTGACTTTACACTACTATCTAACAACGGGTAAACCGTTTCTCAAAGAAAGGGATAAAAAGAAGGTTGAGCAGTTAACTAAAAATAGTCCAGGCAAAGGGTTTACCCCTGATGTGAATAAGTCATTGCTTTCTGCTCAGATTATGGCTATGGAACGTATTAACATCAAGCAATTTTTTGACCCTGATAAAGTGTTTACTCACGATAATTTAAGGGAATGGTTTGAGCTTATTTGTCAGCCAGTAAATAGGGACCAAATTAAAGAGTATTTGAATATGAGCATTAGTCCTGAAAGGGATACTCCTGTGGGTGTAGGTCAACGGTTGTTGATGTCGCTGCTTGGCATTCAGTTGACTTGTATTGGACAACGGCGGGTCAATGGCAAACGTATTAGGGAGTATAAGATGATGAACTTGAACCCTGATGACCGCATGAGTATTTTTGCTCGGTGGTTCGAGAGGGATAATGTAGAGTTTCTTCTAGAAGACAAAAACCTCTACAATTCTAGACATACCTGTACATAATGTCTAGGATATTTAGTCTGCTCCAGGAAACTTGCCAGTTCATTAGACCATAGATTCAGATATAATAGAACAGAAGAGAAATAATAGTCATCTATGTACGCAATCAAAAGGGAATTAAAGCTAAATAATCAAGAGAAGAGCTTTTTTGCTGGCTGTGCTGGCTTCTCTCGTTTTGTGTACAATCATGGACTATCTTTACTTCATACTACCTGGGATATTCCCGAAATTTCTGGCAGTGACTCAAAACGCTTAGATGCTATCAAGAAAGTCTTTACAAACATTACGAAAAAGCAGAGAGAGTATTTATGGACAAATAAATATTCATCTCGTATCTATCAGAATGCTTTTAGAGACTTGAAAAAAGCATTTTCTCGCTGGAGAGATACCAAAATAAAAGCAGAATTACCTCGTTTTAAAAAGAAGAAATATAACTGTAGTTTTACAGTAGATAGTTCTAATGGCAAGGTATTAGTTAAGGAGGGAAAAAAAATAAAAATTCCTACCTTGGGAACTTTCAGATTAAAAGAAGCTATCCCTTATAACTGTGTTTCTCAAACCTTTACCATCTCAAGGTCTGCCGGAAAATGGTATATAAGTTTTGCCATTTCAGCTTGTAAAAGACCTGAGATGAAACACAGCTACCAAAAAGTAGGAATTGACTTAGGAATAAAAACGTTTGCTACTCTTAGTGACGGAAACACCCTTGAAGCTCCATCTTCCATAAAAGAAGCGAAAACCAAGCTAGGAAAGATACAGTGGAGAAACAGAAATAAGGTGCACAGCAACCGTCGTTCTGGAATATCTGCATCGAAAAATGCGGTTAAGTATTACCAGAAACTAAGAAAGAAGCATAAAAGAATAACCAACATTCGAGAAGATTTTCTGCAAAAAACCACCACATTATTAGCTAAAACTTATCAACATATTCTCGTAGAAGACTTAAACGTTAAAGGCATGATGGCTAACCAAAAATTATCATCTGCCTTATCTAATTTAGGATTATATCGTTTTCGAGAATTGTTGAGTTATAAACAAGAAAGTTTTGGTTTTTTGTTAACCATAGTAGATAGGTGGTTTCCCAGTTCAAAAACTTGTTCAGTCTGTGGAAATATACAAGATATGCCCTTATGTGAAAGGGTTTATCATTGTCAAAATTGTGGCCAAGTTATGGACAGGGATCTCAACGCTTCAAAAAATATCGAAGGTTGGATCAATAATGCCGATGGCTTATCGGTAAACCCTGAGCGCAGTCGAAGGGTAAACGCCTGTGGACTTGAAGGAACCGTCTCCCTTGGTTGAAGCAGGAATTGAACAACAAGCCTGTCCAGGTTTGTCTAGGTTTCATGAAGCAGACTAAATTCATATCTGAGATGGCTACACACCAGAAAATTAAATTTGTTGGAAAAAAGAGAAGGAAATCAAGACCGATCTTCTACAATCAATGAGAAATTCTTAAAAATTTCCCTACACATTTCCCGACAAGTTTCCCTACAAATCTTCCGACAAATTTCCCTACAGATTGCTCTAACGAAAATCAATCAGAAACTCATAGCTTATTGCGAGGAAAATTTGTCATGACTGACCAAGCTGCTGATCTTTCAGTATTGGTGACTCAACAGGCTGGATATGGACTAGAATCAGAAAGTTCGAGTCAACAAATGTCAAGCTACCCATTTTTAAGAGGAGATGCAACAGAAGATGGGATTTTGAATCGAGATGATGTTATCAGCATTTACCGCGATCTCAGAGAGCCTGTTTCTGGTCCTGAAGATCCTAGGGATTTTAATGATGATGGAGTCATTAATCTTAGAGATGTTATTCAATTACGACGATCTATCCGCAGAAATGACGATCTGACCGGTCCGAATATGGTTGTAGGATTAGCCAATGACACCGTGACAGATGGGGGAACGAATGTTGATGGGGTAACCGCCGATCCTTCGGTCAGTGGGATGATCAGCGATGATAATTTAGTGACCAGACTGTGGGGAAGTTTTGATGGAGAAAACTTCACCGATGTTAGCCAAACATTAGAAACCGATGGAAGCTTTCATTTAGATCGTCCCTTAGTGGAACAGATTTATGATGGATTCATACCCGATGGTGATTATACTTTAACCTTGCGCGCACAGGATCAATGGGGAAATATCTCGGATTCAACCCTAGATTTCGCCATGAATCGGGTTCTCTATGCTGTTTCTAGTGAAGATAACCGCTTATTAGCACTGGTTAATACAGAAACCGATGATCTTGTTTTATTACCCTTAGATGATATTGAGGGTTGGACAGAAGCAGAAGAGGAAATGCGTTCCACAGATATACGCTATTTTGAATCTGTATTAACCCCCGATCAAGTCTTTATTCCAGAGGGAGTACCCGATCCTGTAGAAGCCGGTGTAGAAGCAAACGGGATCATGACCCTTGTGTTAGATCCCACTGGTACAGCATTTGGCAAAGAAGGTCCGGCCATACAATACACCCTACAATTATTCGGAGTTGATCTAGGTGGTACTTCAACCCCCGAAACTGGAGATGATGTCACCGCCATTCACTTACATTCGGGTAACCCAGGGGAAACCAAAATCGGTCCTCATACTTTAAATATTTTTGGATTACCTGGAGAAGATGACAATGATGCTGTCTTCGACTTTGAGAATAACACCATTACTGGTATCTGGGATAATCTAGATTCTGAGAATTCAGTTGGTGGTGTCAATACCTCCAATGGTGTCCCCAATCACCATTTAAGTGATGTTCTCAGTGGAATTGATCCCCTGACAACCAAAACAGTTTCTGATTACGCAGACGAACTGGTAGCGGGTAATTTTTATATTCAGGTTCACACCAATGACTTCAATATCCCTGGCGGAGTTCTGCGGGGTCAAGTGGAAGAAGTCTCTGAAGCTGAGTTTGATGGTGATCCGGTTCCCTCATCTACCACAGGGTTTATTGAATCAGCATTTATCGAACACCTGCTCATTACTCCCGATGAACAGTCTCTTTATGTAACGGTTAATGGTTCACTGCAGATTGCTAATTCCATTGTTGCTTTAGATATCAATAGCATTGACTGGGATGCAGGAACGGCGGATTTAAGTGTTGCTAACATCTTACGAACGGCTGAACCAGGAGAACCCACTAACTACCCTGCCGGTTTAGCCCCGTTGAATGCCGAACAGCCCCTTCAGTCCTGGCCAACTCAAGCTTGGAACCAAGTTCACGGACCAACGATTCAACCCAAAACATCCATTATTCAATTCTCTCAATGGACAAACAATCGCTTATTCTTTATCGATGACGAAACGAAAGAATTTGTGCCAGGATATGATCCGTTAGTCATTGACGGAATCACCGAACAAACCCACGGCGTGTTCTTCAATCCTTCGGGAACAAGGGCTATCTTACCCGACTATTACTGGGATGGTTACACGGTTAATCTCTTTACAGTGGATCAAGAAACCTTTGAAATCTCTCATGATCAGGATCTTATTCTGAGTTCTGAAGAGGGTAATGGTGGATTCCAACACTTTATTAGCTGGATCGATGACCAGTATGCCTATACCATGAATATGCAGTTATATTCCACCTCTTTTACTGCCGATGGTGTGGACATTGTTGGTCCGAGTCTTTGGTTGATTGATGCTGTCAATGGTACAATCGAGCGAGTTCTGGGTACGGCTGAAACCGCCGATGATCCTGGTGTCTTCCGGAGTCCCTCCGACTTTATCGTTGTGGGGAATAAGCTCTATGTGGCTGAAGAAGATTCCTTAGATCCGACCTTTGGGGATGATGGTTATGTTGCGGTTTACGATATTACGGATGTGGACAATCCTGAATTTATCAAACGCCTCAAACCAGGAGATGGACTTCCTGCTGATTTCAGAATTGCTCATGGTTTAAGTCCTTCATCTGATGGTAGTGCCGTTTATGTTGCCAGTTATCTCTCTAAATATCTACTCAAGATTGATACCACAACGGATACAGTGGTTAAAGAATACGGTGAAGCTGATGGGTTAATTTCAACCCACGGTGGCTTTGCTGCGGGCGCGTCTCGTTAATCTCTTTTTAGCCTTAATTGCCACCTAAAATCCCCTCTTTTGAGCGGATTTTTAGGTGGGAGCTTTTATTATACCAAATCTGGTTCCGGGACCCATCTCATACCAAATCCGGTTCCGGGACCCATCTTATCTTCTAGGAGAGGCAGGAGGCTTCTAGGCAGAAGGAAGAAGGGTTTTCAAGCTTTAAAGCTATCAATTTTAAAAGGGGGTATCTAAATCGGATTTGGTATTATT
>JASJDD010000193.1 GCA_030065735.1 Crocosphaera sp. | reverse complement strand
TGAACGTAAGGCTCGCTATACCTTCGGGTCATAGAGAGCAGTTTATTGGGTAGGAAGCCCACACCGTAATCTTTGATTCGGTGTTGGTAGTTCACTTGTCTAGGATTCGATTTCGATGAACTCATCCCATCAATGGACAATTTATAAGGAGTTTCGTTTTGAAGCAGCACACCGACTGCCTCATCATCAGGGTAAATGTTGTCGTCTTCATGGTCATAGTTGGGTAGGACGGGTATATGTCAGTCGGGATTACCTTGAAACAACTGGACCCAAACAAGGTATGGTTATGGATTTTGGGGATATTAGTAATTTTATTGATCCCTTAGTGGAAACGTATCTGGATCACTACTATCTCAATGAAACCACAGGGTTAGAAAGTCCCACCAGCGAAGCGATCGCGCAATGGATCTTTGAAAAATTGGAAGCAGCAAAACTCCCAGGACTTTCTATGGTAGAAATACGAGAAACTTGCACTTCTGGGGCCCAATATAGTCGTAGGAATCAATAAATTGTGCAAATCTAATCCTTTGCTTACAATGAAAGCAGACATCTCCAGAAATTAAATTTTAACCTCGGTATATAAAGGTTCCAGGTTAATTCTTGGAGATGTCTAAAGCATAGAAAATTCTTACCCCGTCCATGTAAGATGGAAATTCTTTGTACTCGTCCAGGATGCGTCCATCCTCAAAATTCATTTTCTGATCTTGATGATCCTTCAAAATTGAAAACCGTTCAACAAAAATATTGTACAAGTTGCGGAATGCCTCTGATTTTAGGAGGCCGTTATTTGCCGTCTAAGTTATTGGGAAAAGGGGGGTTTGGTGCTGCATTTTTAGCCAAAGATCGGTTTACCCCTACCATGCGTTTATGTGTGGTTAAACAGTTTCAACCAGAAGGAAACTTAAATACTCAAGCTTTAGCGATCGCTCAAAAATTGTTTGAACGAGAAGCAATTATTTTAGAAGAGTTAGGCAGTCAACATCCTCAAATTCCTCGGTTATATGCCTTTTTTCCTTTGGTAGTTCCCAATCATCTTACTAAAGAAGAAGAACAGTTTTTTTACTTGGTTCAAGAATTAATTGAGGGAGAAGATTTAGAAACAGAATTGAAAAGAAAGGGGGTTTTTCGAGAGAGTGAAATTGTAGTCGTTCTTCACGAAATTTTAAAGGTTTTAAAGTTTATTCATGATAATAATTGTATTCACCGCGATATTAAACCGTCTAATATTATGCGGGATCAACAAGGCCGTTTATATTTGTTAGATTTTGGTGCGGTTAAACAATTGACTGCCACTGCTGGTAATCCTCAAAAACGCTCAACGGGAATTTATTCTATGGGGTTTGCTCCCCCTGAACAAATGCAGGGATCTACAGTTTATCCGGCAACAGATTTATACGCTTTGGCGACAACTTGTTTAAATTTGTTAACAGGAAAAGCCCCAGAAGAGTTATACGATTCTTATAATAATTGTTGGAATTGGAAACCCCATGTTACTAAGATTAGTGATAGTTTAGCTAATATTTTAGATCGATTATTATTACCGAGTCCTAGCGATCGCTATCAAAGTGCATCTGCGGTTTTAGATGCGTTAGATTCATCCCAGTCTCAAGGAATTTATTCAAGTCCAAAAACCTCAGTTCAAACCCCATCAAATCTTCCTATTTCTTCTGTCCCTTCTCCCCCTTCTAAACCTTCTTCTTCTCCCATTTATCCTAATCCTAAAAAGACCTTTTCTAGTGTCGATTTATTAATTTATTCAGGGTTTACAGGATTTGAAGGAGCGATCCTCATTTTGAGTTTACAAAAATTTCTGGAGGCTTCAGGAATTATCATTGGATGTATGATAATTGGTGGTCTCATTTATTTTCAATATCGAGGTATATTGGATAAAAAAGATTTATTAATTATCGGAACAATTACAGTATTTTTATTAATAGTTGCTTTCTTTTTTGGTAGTTTAGGATTTGAATCTTTTTCATTTTTATTAATAGCAGGATTGGTAGCAAGCTCAGGTTTAATAGCAGTTACATCTTTGTTTAAATTAATTTATCAACTACTTTCTACTATTTTTTAATATTTTGAAAGGCTAAAAAATCGATGATTGGTAAAGTGTATTTAGTGGGTTCAGGAATCGGAAATATAAATTATTTAACCCTCAGAGCCTACAAGCTTTTATCTCAAGCTGAAGTTTTAATTTATGATGCTTTAGTTGATGAAAATTTGCTTAATTTAGTACCTGAAAGTTGCCTAAAAATTAATGTTGGTAAAAGAGGAGGTCAACCCAGTACAAAACAAGAAACAATCAATAATTTACTGATAAATTACTGTTTACAAGGTAAACAAGTTGTCAGATTAAAAAGTGGAGATCCTTTAATTTTTGGTCGTGTTAATGAAGAAATTAAAGCATTACAAGACACTAATTGTGCCTATGAATTAGTGCCGGGTGTTTCATCAGCTTTGGCTGCACCTTTATTGACGGGAATCCCTTTAACTGATAAAGAAATGAGTCGATGTTTTACTGTTTTAACAGGACATCAACCGGATTTATTAAATTGGCAAGCTTTAGCTAAAATAGATACATTAGTGATTTTAATGGGAACCAAAACCCTCAAAAACATTGTTAATCATTTGATCATGAATGGGCGATCGCCAGATGAACCCATTGCTATTATCCAAAATAGTGGAAGTAATCAAGAAAAGGTTTATATAGGCACCTTAAATACTATAATAGAAGAAATATCAGGACTGTCTTTATCTCCCGCTATTATTGTTATTGGAAACGTCGTCAATTTACGCTATATGTCTTCATCTTCAACCCTTCCTTTGGCTCAAAAAACTGTATTAATTACCCGTGCAAAAGAACAATCAAGTCAGTTTAGTATACTCTTACAACAACAAGGTGCAAACACCATAGAAATGCCAGCTTTAGAAATTTTACCACCGTCGTCTTGGGAACAATTAGATTTAGCGATTGAAGTCTTATCTTCATTTGATTGGTTAATTTTAACCTCAGCGAATGGGGTCAACTTTTTCTTTCAACGGTTACAACAATTAGGTAAAGATATTCGTGTGTTAGGTAATATTAAAATTGCTGTAGTGGGTCAAAAAACAGCTTCATCTTTAAAGCAATATCATCTAACCCCTGATTTTATTCCCCCTAACTTTATTGCCGATGAATTAATTGACTATTTTCCTGAGGGTTTAAGTCATCAGAAAATTTTATTTCCCCGTGTAGAAACAGGAGGAAGAGAAATCTTAGTTAAAGAGTTACAAAAACAAGAGGCAAATATTGTTGAAGTTCCAGCTTATCAGTCTGGATGTCCAGAAAAAATTGATTGTCAAGCATGGGAAGCTTTACAAAAAAAACAAGTTAATATTATTACTTTTGCTAGTTCTAAAACGGTCAAAAATTTTTATAAATTGCTACAAAAAGCACTCAATACTAACAGTAAATCAGAGGTTTTATCTTTTTTAAATAATGTTTGTCTTGCATCTATTGGCCCACAAACCTCAAAAACCTGTTATGACTTATTAGAAAGAGTAGATATACAAGCCCAGGAATACACCTTAGAAGGATTAACCCAGGGATTAATTGACTATTTTAGTTAACCTTAATTTCTACTTTTTTCTCTGATCTTATCTAATGCTGGTGCTGCTTTTTCTAGGAGCCAATAATCTATCAATATCTGCCAATATCTTCTAAAATCTTTCAACCCTTAATTCTGATCTATCTCTTATTGCCAACCAGACAACACAACGGCAAACAACTCTCTATCCTCGTGCTTTCAATGTTCGTCGTTAACCCTGTTTTTAGGTGTGAGGAGTGTCTAATTTCAACTGCATTTAGGGAATACTAACATTGTTAGATTTATTATTCCCTCAAGTAGAGATTATGAAACCAGTCGGATCGATTATATTAGTTTTAGGATTAATTTTTGTAGCGGTTGGGGATAGTTTTTTACCCAAACCCCTAAGTACTGTCAGTAAAAATGCTCGTACCCATGTCAATAAAATTTTCCTGAGTTTTACCCCGAATACTGACTTTGAGAAACCCAGTAAACAACGAGATTCACAAGTGGAGGATATGGAAGAAAGAGTCAAAGGAAACCGTAATCAATTAGTGGAACAACCTTAACGAAGTCAGAAGTTCCTCACTGCGTTCCGGCGCTATCGCACAGAAGTTGTTGAAAGCAGGAGAGGATTTATGCCTCGCTCCAAAAACTTTTCATTTTTAAAAGCCAGGTTTTAAACCCTATTATCTCGATAATTGACAATAATCAAAGACTGAGCCTATCAATGTTTTCCTCCTAAACTATTACCATAATGGTAACGATTTAGGAATTTTCTCTAGTTTGTTCATCACTGAATAAAAAAGTTTCTTCTATCAGAATTTCCTCAGCTTCTTTTTTTAATTGAACATTTAAAGAAATTTGATGTCCATCATCATTAAATTTTAAAAGTCCCCACTGTTTATTGCCAGGAAAAGGGCCTTTATAATAAGGCCCACCTTTTTGTGAGGGATTGCTTGATAGTGAAGCTGCTTGAATAACAGGAAAAGAACCACCACCACCATCAGCATACTTATTATTTCGTCCATCATCTAAAGCTAACATATGAGCATCACCAGAAACCATTACCAGTTTATTAATTTTGTTTTCTTGAATAAAATTGGCAATAAGTTTTCGTTCTAAATCAAATCCTCCCCAAGAGTCTTCCCCAGCTTGTTTTTTAGCAATCCAGGGAATAGAATTGACCCAAATAGTACATCCTTGTTTTTCATCTCCTTCTTTTAATTGTTGTAATAACCATTCTCGCTGTCGAGTTCCAAGCATACTATTAGCTTCCTCTTGTGTGTGAGGATCAATGACTTTTTCTAAGTTACGATGAAAGCGACTATCGGTTAGAATAAATCGAACTCTACCGATGATAAACGAGTGATAAATAGCTCCCGTGGATTTTTGATTATCAAGGGTTTCTATTAATGGATAATGAGGAAATGTTTCTCGATAAACTTGGCTAGCAGCATATTTTCCAGGATCTTTTCCATCACTATTATTACCAGTAAAATCATGATCATCCCAAACATAAGCTATAGGTAAATTTTCATAAAGCTTACGTTGACGTTCTTGGGCAAAAACATCATTATAAGCTCGACGATATCTTTGGATATCACCATTATTAATATCACGATAATGAAAATCTCCCAAGTGAAGAAAAAATGTCAAGGATGGATTATTTTGAGTCCGAATAATATCAAAAATTTCGTTATTACTGACTTGCCAATTTCTGGGAAAAATATCTAATAAACTTCCTCTCGCACATCCGCTACAGCCAATAGTAAAAGAAAAGGTATTATTAACTTTAACTGTTTTAAAAGACCCTTTCTCTGGTGAAACTTTACTACCTACTCTTACTTCATAGTAATAAGTGGTATCTTCTTCAAGTCCTTCTAAGATAAAGCTAGCAATATTTCCTGATTCAATTTTAGCTGATTGAGGAGCAGTAATTGTCACATTTGACTCTAGATTAATATCCAAACTAAAAGCAATTCGTACATCTTGAGTTGTTTCATTTAACTTGACTTTAATGATAGCACTATTATCCGTGATCGCTCCACTCCAAAACCATTCTGCTTTAGGCATTTTTCCTATCTCCTGATAAAGTCAATAGTTAACTATATCTTACAGTATTATTATTTTATCTGCTATCTTTTAATTTTTATATTTCTTAACCTAAACTTCTCACCAATTAATTTAAAAGCCTAATTCCAAGAGATTATAATAGAAGTAGAGCCTTTAGTATTCAATCGGGGGTTTCACTATGGACTTCTTTCAGACGAACAAAAACTATTTTTCTCAATAGCCATTACCTGGGATTGGTTTTGGCAATCGGCAGTGGTTTATTCGTTTTTTTTCCTTTAGTCTGGGGTGGGGGTAGTCCTGTTAATGCCTTTCCTCCCAATAATTCAGAAAGATTTTTTGAAGAGGGAAGAGAACAATTGGAAAGAAATATTGAACTCTTGGAAGAAATACAAGACCTCGAAAATCAATCTCTTTTAGAAATTGATGAGGGGGTGCTTGAGGAGTTTCAAGGTATTCGGCCGAATTTAGAGTTAGAACAGATTTCAGAGGACACTTTTGTCTTGAGGGAGACAAATTCAGAATCGAATACTGTTTATTTCAAATAGCGAGAAACCATGTCAGGAGATGGATAATCTCCGTCTCCCTCGAAATGGCCATGGGTAAAGTTCCCCCGTTACGACGGAGTTTATACCAATTCTGCAATGTAGGACTACAGATCAAGATTCTTCCTCCCCCCACACCTCCCAATACTGCCTAGGTTTTGCTCGAAACGCTCCACTTGAGGGAAGCTCCCGGAGGCGGAGGGAGCAGAGGAAGCCGAGGAGGAAGTGCGATTTTTCCCCTCTGCTCCCCCTACATCCCCTGCTCCCCCTGCTTGTCTCAACAGACAATTTTTCGCGGACCGAGCAGTATTGCCACACCTCCCACACCTCCCATACTTCCTCATCTGTAGCCAACTTTAAGGAAAATGGTATTAACGGGGGGGGTTTGTCAATTGTCTTTTAACCAGCTAAACATAGCCCGTAAATCTTTGCCCACTTCCTCAATGGGGTGTTCAGCTTCTTGACGACGCATGGCTGTAAACCCTGGTTTACCAGATTGATTTTCTAAGACAAATTCCCGTGCAAATTGACCGGATTGAATTTCCCCAAGAATTTGTTTCATTTCGGCGCGAGTTTCATCAGTGACGATGCGAGGACCTCGGGTTAAGTCTCCATACTCTGCGGTATTGGAGATACTGTCACGCATTTTCGCCAGTCCTCCTTCTACGATCAAATCCACAATTAATTTGACTTCGTGGAGGCATTCAAAATAGGCTAATTCGGGCTGATAACCAGCAGCGACTAAGGTTTCAAACCCAGATTTGATCAGGGCGGATAAACCACCGCAGAGGACAACTTGTTCCCCGAATAAATCGGTTTCTGTTTCTTCTCTAAAGCTGGTTTCGAGAATACCGGCGCGGGTTCCTCCGATTCCTTTTGCATAGGCCATGGCGCGATCGCGGGCTTGTCCACTGGCATCTTGATAAACGGCGAATAAACAGGGAACCCCTTCCCCTTGTTCGTAGGTACGGCGGACTAAATGGCCAGGGCCTTTAGGGGCTACCATAACCACATCTACGGTTTCGGGGGGAACAATTTGACCAAAGTGAATGTTAAAGCCATGAGCAAAGGATAACATCTTACCCTCTCTCAAATTGGGTTCAATTTCTTCTTTGTAAACCGTTTTTTGGACTTCATCCGGTAACAAAATCATAATCCAATCAGCGGCACTGGCAGCATCAGCCACATTGAGAACTTTTAGCCCTGCCTCTTCAGCTTTTTGTCGTGATTTACTGCCTGGATACAGCCCCACTACCACATTGATACCACTATCTTTTAAATTGAGGGCGTGGGCATGACCTTGAGAACCGTAGCCAATGATCGCCACGGTTTTATCTGCTAATAAATCAAGGTTGGCATCTGCATCGTAATACATCCGAGCCATGAGGCTGTCTCCTAATTTTCTTACAAACTCTCCATTATTTGACAATCTCCCGTTCAGAAAACGGAAGATTCATAACGAATCCCTGTTGGGATGGTTATTATCTTGTTTTCACAAGTTCCCAGGCTCACTACTTTAGGCACTATGGGCCCAGTGATATTTCCTTAAAGCTTCGGCTCCGCTCAGCTTTAACGTCGAGCGAAGTCGAGACGTTAAACCCTGCCGATTCAGGTGTTGGGCGTATACTTTCCGAGAGTCCCCCGGTAGGTTTTAAAGTCTTGTACTGACCATTTGTATTATACTATCTATACGCCCTAAGATGTGGATTTGGGGATTTTGTAATCTTTCCTTTTGTTTTTGCTTCTTAAGTGGGATTCACCCACATTAAGGTTTGGCCGTATTCGACTGGTTCCCCATTAGCTACCACGATTTCCATCACCTCTCCAGTGACTTCCGCTTCAATTTCGTTCATCAATTTCATCGCTTCAATAATACAGACGGTTTGGCTATTATCGACGCGATCGCCCACTTCTACGAAGGGGGGTTCATCAGGAGCCGGAGCGCGATAAAAAGTGCCTACCATGGGGGAGGTAATGGCCACCCATTGTTTTTCTGCGGGAGATGGGGCCATTTCAGGAGGTGGGGGTGGTGTAGCGGGAACAGAAGGAGTCACGACCACTTCTGGGGTAATTGGTGTGGGTTGTTGAGTCGTCGTCGTCACGTCTCGACGGACTTTTAACTCAAAGGTTTCTGTTTTTAAGCTGACTTCAGCAATATCGGTATGAGCGATCGCCCCTAATAAGTCTCGGAGTTCGTTAAAATTAATTGACACAAATTCTCCATCCCATAATCATTGAGTAAAAGAGGTTGTCTGGCCAGAGACAACCGTTTCCACCTTAGGTTTCTCGTCCTAAATAGGAACCATCACGGGTATCTACTTTAATTTTTTCCCCAATGGAAATAAAGAGTGGAACCATCACTTGCGCTCCAGTTTCGACAATAGCGGGTTTGGTTCCTCCCGTTGCGGTATCCCCTTTAACCCCTGGATCGGTGTCTGTTACTTCAAGAAAAACCGAGGTTGGCAGTTGTACCTCTAAGACTGTATCGTTCCAGAAGAGAACGTCAGCTTCCATTTCTTCTGTGATGTAGTTTACCGTTGTTCCCATTTGTTCAGGAGTTAAACGCACTTCTTCAAAGGTTTCCATATCCATAAAGACGTATTGTTCCCCTTCTTTATAGGTATGTTGCATGGTGCGTTTTTCCAGATTGGCGGAGGGAACGGTTTCTCCTGCACGGAAAGTTCTCTCAACCACGTTGCCGGTTTGAGCATTTTTTAATTTGGTTCGCACAAAAGCCGAACCTTTCCCCGGTTTAACGTGCAGGAATTCAACGACGCGCCACACTGAACCATCTAATTCAATGGTAGTCCCAGTCCGAAAATCGTTACTAGAAATCATGAAAGGCTTTTAGAGCTTAGAAATTCAAGATTCATTTTACAAGAGTTTGGGAACTCTGGGACATTTAACCAAAATGTCCCAGAGTTCTCACCTAAAAATACTATCAGAAACATCCATATTTTAGGTGGGGGTGCTTCGCGCGTCTTCGACGGGAATTTTGACCAGCAAATAAACCACGAAGT
>JASJDD010000192.1 GCA_030065735.1 Crocosphaera sp. | reverse complement strand
ACTGATAGGGATATAAATGGCGCACGAAACATTATGATTCGTGCTTTGCAGGCAACTGCCTTCACCATTACCGGTGATGATGTACCTAGCTTAAGTTTACTCAGCTATGAGTAGGTTTGAGAAGGTTAAATGTTGCACATTAAGTTAAAAGGTAGATTAGACATCAATGACCCAAACCCTAGAAACCTGGTTAAAGGAAATCCATATTCCTGCTGATTGGATCGGGTTACGCCAAGTAACCGAAACCTCAACCCTACGCTATGTTAGAGATGGTAAACCCCAAAGCAACGGACGCACTCAAACCAAAGGGGTAATGGTGGAGGTTTTAGCTAAGGGGCAACTTGGTTATTGTGCCACTAACCATTTAACCCTAGAAAATATTAAGCTGGCTGCAGAAATTGCCTATCAACAAGCAATAACCGCTTCTGAGTGGGGAATCTACTCCTTTACAGTAGAACAACGACCGAAAGCGGTGGGAACCTATTCTTCTCCTTATCTTAAACCTCTCGATCTTCTCAGTCCTCAAGATATTAATGATCTGCTACTCAAGGTCAATGAAACCCTAAAAGTTAGCGATAAAATTGTTAGTACCACTGCCATCGCTCGTCTGATAGAAACAGAGATTCAACTGGTTAGTAGTAATGGTTCCGATGCTTATCAAAAGTTTTTACTGATCACTACAGACTACACGGCAACGGCACAAGAGGGCAATATTATTCAAAAGCGGACCGATAATGGATTCGCCGCCCGTTCTTATCAAAGAGGACTAGAAGTTCTGGAGGAAACGGAAATTTTAGGCCGCGCTCAAACAATCGCAGAACAGGCTTTAGAATTATTATCAGCCCCTGACTGTCCCACCACCGCCACTACTCTCGTTTTAGCCCCTGACCAAATGATGCTACAAATTCATGAGAGTATCGGTCATCCCTTAGAACTTGATCGCATTTTAGGAGACGAACGCAACTATGCAGGGTCAAGCTTTGTTAAATTGGAGGATTTTGGCCACTTAATTTACGGTTCTCCTCTGATGAATGTTACCTTTGATCCCTCAGTTTCAGGGGAATTTGCCAGTTATCGTTTTGATGATGGGGGCAATTTAGCCACTCGTGAGTATTTGATTAAAGAGGGTAGATTATTGCGAGGATTAGGAAGTAAGGAAAGTCAAATTAGGGCAAACGTGCCAGGAGTGGCTAATTTACGGGCTTCTTCTTGGAATCGCCCTCCTATTGATCGCATGGCTAACATTAATTTAGAACCAGGAACCACTACCTTTGATGAGATGATTAGTAACATTGAATCTGGGGTGTATATGGAGTCTAATCGATCTTGGTCTATTGATGATTATCGCAATAAGTTTCAATTTGGCTGTGAATATGCCAAACTCATCGAAAATGGCAAGTTAACTAAAACCTTGAAAAATCCTAATTATCGGGGGATTACCAATCAGTTTTGGCGTAGTTTATCCCAAGTTGGCGATCGCTCAACCATGGGAATGTATGGTACTCCCAGTTGTGGAAAGGGAGAACCGAATCAAGCGATTCGGGTTGGCCATGCTTCCCCTGTGTGTGCCTTTGATAAGATTGAGGTGTTTGGTGGCGTGGGATAGTTTTCTAAGCTGTTCCCAAATTTCTACAGATTAAGGATTAAATCAATGGCATTAGTAATTAGTACCGTTAACATGAAAGGTGGTGTTGGTAAGACCACATTAACCGTAAATTTAGCTACCTGTTTAGCAAAAAATCACGGAAAACGAGTATTGGTTCTCGACTTAGATGCTCAAATTAGTGCCACCCTGAGTTTAATGTCTCCCCATGAATTTGCCCAAATCCGAAAAAAACGGCGTACCCTCAGTTATTTATTAGATAATATTATTCAACCTAATCCTTACAGTAAACTCGATATTCATGATATTATTCAACCCTATATTTGTGGTCTAGAAGGACTCGATTTATTACCAGGAGATTTGGAATTATATGATGAGTATATTGTTTCAGAAATGCTCCATAAGCAAGCAGCGATGGTAGAAAATCCTGATTTTGAAATAGTGTGGAATCATTTTGAAAGGGTTTTGATTCAGAAAATTTTAGAACCTGTTTTAGAGCATTATCACTTTGTGATTATGGACTGCGCCCCAGGGTATAATCTCTTAACCAGAAGTGGCTTGTCGGCTAGTCATTACTATTTATTACCAGCACGGCCTGAACCTTTATCTGTGGTGGGAATGCAATTATTAGAACGCAGAATTGCTAAATTAAAGGAAAGTCATAAAAATAATCAACCCTTAAATTTGAATTTATTAGGCGTGGTTTTTATTTTATCAGGAGGGAGTTTATTAAGTCGTTATTACAATCGAGTGATGCGACGAGTACAAACAGACTTTGCTCCTGAACAACTCTTTAAAACCTCAATTCCTATGGATGTTAATGTTGCTAAAGCAGTGGATAATTTTATGCCCGTTGTGACTTCCATGCCCAATTCTAGTGGTTCTAAAGCATTCATGAAACTAGCTGAGGAATTTTTAAGTAAGTTACCTGCTTCATGATTCTTATTGACAATAATTAATTAATAATCAAGTCCACTAAATGATCAATTAATCGCTCTGGTTGCATCGGAATAATTTTTTGACCCGATAACATATTTTGAGTTAGAATATTGTGAATTAAAGTACCAACAAAAATATGGGCGACTACTTCAGGATCTTGAATCTTAAGTTCAGGATGGTCTTGGAGATAGCCCTTAAAAATAGCGATAGTAGGTTGAGCAACATTCTCTAAAAAGAGTTGAGATAACTCAGGATGTTTACCCGATTCAGCAATAATTAAACGAACAAAACAGAGATAATCAGGATCATTAATTTCTGTAATAATACGTTGACCTAATTGAGTCAAAACCTGACGAGGTTCTCCTGTTAAGGGTTTTGACCAAACTAAACGAAACTTTTGACAAGCAAAATATTCAATTAAAGCCGTAAATAATCCTTCTTTATCATCAAAATAACTGTATAACGTTTGTTTGGAAACCCCGGCGGTTTTCGCCACTTGGTCCATACGAGTCGCAGCATAACCATGTTCTAAAAATTCTGGCAAGGCTCCTTGTAAAATTTGTTCTGCTTTTTTATTCAATCGAGTTAAAGAAGAATCTAAGGTCATCATAATTCATGTTATTTTTAGCCACAGCCAGAAAATGAAGGAATTGCCCATGAATTTAACTGGCAAAACTGGTCACTGTTCACTCTTAACTGTTGTCTGTTTACTTTTGCCTTCAACCATAGACAATTGCCAATGATTTGCGGTGAGACGATCGTTAATTTGTTGTTGCCAGATAGACAATTCTTGCTGAAACTGAGGATAATGTAAACCCCTACGCCAAAGAACCAGAGCATCCTCCCCCGTTTGTTGATAATATCCTTTCCGTTGTCCTGCCACTTCAAAGCCAAACTTTTGATATAAAGAGAGGGCGGGTTGATTAGAAACCCTTACTTCTAGGGTAGCACGTTCAAGATTGCGGCTAAGTGCATCCCTAAGTAAACTGTAGAGTAATAATTGACCCAATCCTTGACCTTGATACTCAGGGGCAATCATTAATAAAGTAATATGTGCTTCTTCTAAAATTTCCCAAAAACACCCACAACCAATAATGGTCTGAGTTGAATCGGAAGACAAAACCCAAAAATGACTATTAGGACTCATTAACTCCCGTTGATAGCCATCTTTTGTCCATAAACCCCCAAGACAACATTGATCTAAAGCTACCAGTTCATCTAGATGAGTTAATTGAGGGGTATGAAGTTTAACTAAGAGAGATGACATGAAAAAAGTTAGCTCAGGAAATTCATTAACCTCAGTTGAGAGAACGATGGTAACTGTTCACTGTTCACTGGACCAGCCTATCATTTTCGCTCAATACCTTGACTAAATCTTTACAACTCTAGGTTATTAATATAGACAAGTCAGCACAAAGCTTCTCAAAACCAGGCTTTTTACTGATTATAGAATTATTTCTATAGCTTATGGTTAGGATGATTCAGATTTATAAATTATCATCAACAGCGAACCCTATGTAAAATTCGGTTATTAGCCTGCTATCATAGATAGCTGTATTACGTGAGGAGTCTACTTATGAAAGTATTACTCGATGTCATTAAGACCCTGTTATTAATCAATGGAGCCATTGTACTACCTTTATTTTTCATCGTCATGGCCCTCTATAAACAGCAGTCAACAAACCTAGCAGCAGCAGATACTGTTGCTTCAGATTTCCATCGGGATATTCAAGATGAGACTCTTAAGTTCAAGCAGGATTTGGATGAACTCAAAGTTGAGAAAAACCAACTGCAAGCAAAGTTAGAGGCTTCTGAAGGTGCTAAAATTGTTCCTCCACTGATGCCCAATGGTTCATCGGTGAGCAAGGCTCCCACTCAGATAACCCCTGTTTCCCAACCTCAACCATCAACAACCTCATCCAAACCATCTGTGAAAACACCTGTTTTGGCTAAGTTAACAACGGTTTCTCAAACCAAACCACAACCAAAACCATATCAACCGTCAGTATTAAGAACTCGAATATCTACCCCTCGGAAAACTGAAGTTCCTGTTGTTCGAGAGCAAAAGCAACCTAAGCCGATTCCTAAGTTTAATGTTGCAGCCACTACCTCAACAATGGATGAGTTGTCTCCGAGTGATAAGTCTTCTGATAAAGAACTAGGGAAAACACCTCCCAAAGATTTTGTCACCCCCAAGGATTTGAATAAGACCAATGCCAGTCACAAACAAGTCGCTTACTCTTCCATTGTTCCTCCCCAAGCAAAAACCCCTATAGAGGAACGGATTAGCCTAGCTAACGACTTATCCGTGGGATTAGTGGTTGCAGGTAATAAAGGGGAAGTCAGTCACAATAGCAACACTTACGATCAAGTTCAAACCGCCATGAGATCATTGCGCAAAGGCAGTAGCAAAACCTTAGAAGAAGCAGCTAAACGCGCTGGTATTGACCTACAGATTTTAAAGTGGTTGGCTGAATATGGGCAAAACCGTCCTGGTAATTTAATTAGCATGATTCCTCGTGAATAAGCCTTGAAGCGTTGAGTGATCGTTGTTGCTTGTCACAATTTTAAGTAAATTCCATCCATCAGCATCATGAAAATATTAGTTGTCGAAGATGATGAAACCATTGCTATCCCCATCGAGGAGATTCTTGACGAACAGAACTATATCGTCGAAGTTGCCTCGGATGGTCAAGTTGCTTGGGAACTTTTGGATGTTTTTAAGTATGATGTCATTGTCTTAGATGTCATGTTGCCGAAACTTGATGGGATTACTTTGTGTCAGCAACTACGAGCCAATGGCTGCAAAACCCCTATTTTGATGTTAACCGCTAGAGACACCACTAAAGATAAGGTTAAAGGACTTGATGCGGGTGCCGATGATTATTTAATCAAACCTTTTGAAAATGAAGAACTCTCAGCAAGAATCCGTGCTTTATTGCGTCGGGGAGAAACAGTCATTCCACCTGTTTTAACTTGGGGAGAGTTATGTGTTGATCCCAATAGTTGCGAAGTCAGTTATCAACAACAAGTATTAAACCTAAGTCCAAAAGAATATCGTTTGTTAGAGTTTTTTTTACGCCATCCTCGTCGTATGTTTAGCCGTTCACAACTTTTGGATCATCTCTGGTCAATGGATCAAATTCCTGAAGAGGCCACCGTCAAAGCCCATATTAGTAGTTTACGTCAAAAGCTCAAAACTGCCGGACTAGAATCGGACGTGATTGAGACAGTGTATGGCTTAGGATATCGTCTCAAAGAGTTCCCCTAGACCGTTTTAAGTGAAGCTAAGATTCTGATGAGGTATGAGTAATGTTTCAAAATGTACGCTTTCGTCTCCTATTATCTTATGTACTGATAATGGAAGGGATATTAATTTTATTCGGTGGTAGTGTCTTTTTATCTTTTGATCGCCACCTAACTAGAAAACTCAATAAAGATTTAATGGCCTTAGCAGAGATTGTAACACCGACCTTTAGTAAGCTTCAATATCAAGATGCCTCTTCTCTCAATCAGTTAGACAACGAGGATCTTTTTAATCCCAAAACTCAATCTATACAGTGGTTTGATGATAACAAAAATCTCTTATGGAGTAAAGGATCATTAGAAGTTTCTTCTCAACCTGAACCTGGTTTCCTTAATATAGCTTCTCAAGAACGTAAGTCTGGAATTCGTACGGTTACTTTTTCGGTTGCAGTTAAAACGTCTGAAAGCTTAGAACCTTCTTCACAAGGCTATGTTCGTGTCAGTCAATCCTTAGAAGAACTAGAAACCTTAACAGATCAACTATCTTGGATTTTATTACTGAGTGCTATAGGTGCTACTTTTTTGGCTGCTGTGGCTGGTCATTTTTTGACGGATCTCTCCGTTAGACGCATTGAAGAATCCTATGAACAGCAGCAGCAGTTTACTGCTGACGCATCCCATGAACTGCGAGGACCCCTCACAGCAATTAAAGCTTCTATTGATATTATGCTTCGCCATCCAGAACGTTTTGAATCGAAGGATAATAGAAAGATAGGAGCGATTGCTAAGGCAACGAATCAGATGACTCGTTTAGTTGAGGATTTATTGTTCTTAGCTCGTACAGAAAAAAAAACCATAAGGTCTAATCCTGAATATACCTCGATCACTCTTCATGATTTACTACAAAAATTAGTTGATTTACTCGAACCCTTAGCAGAGGAAAAAAATATTACTTTGCGTTATCAAGCTTTCGATGAGGTGTCTGTCATGGGTAATGACGATGAGTTAACCCGTTTATTTTCTAATTTGCTCCATAATGCCCTTAATTATACCTCTGAAAAAGGCTTAGTTTTAGTCCGTCTTGAACAAGATAATCGTCTGATTAAAGTTTCTGTAGAAGATACAGGCGTTGGTATTGCTCCAGAAGATGTCCCTCATGTTTTTGATCGCTTTTGGCGTGCAGATAAAGCCCGTCATGGTAGCGGTGGCACTGGTTTGGGGTTATCCATTGCTGAGGCGATTGCTCATTCCCATCAAGGAACAATTACGGTTAAAAGTACGTTGGGACGTGGTAGTTGTTTTCAAGTTTCTTTACCTATTTTAGAGTAGGAGACGGGTGGGGGAGCAGAGGGAGAAAAGGGACTTCTTCCTCTGCCTCCGGGAGCCTCCCTCAACTGAAGCTTTTCGAGCAAAACCCACGCAGTATTGTCTTCCCCAACTTTGAACAACGCTTCGACTAGGGTTTTAGTGTAGAGTAGATAGAGAAAACAGAACTTTCTTTCTCAGAACGAGGGGGACAACCAGGATCATTTGGATCAGGTTCTGTTCCACCACAAGTCTCAACAACCGAGACAATCTCAGGACCTTGATCAACTGAACTATAGGTTTGAGCAGGAGCTTCTGAAACTCTTTGCGCTGTATATATAGGAGGGGTATCAGTCTTGCTAACGTTTTGGTCGGTAACGAGAACAGGGCCAAGAACCCCTAGCGGTGTCCCACCAACAATATTTTGTAAGGTAATAGTTAGCAATTTATCTTCTGTGAGAGCTTGTCCTTCTGCAAAGAAAAGGACACATTCAAAATCTTCATTTCCCACATTACGTAAATAATGTTGACTCGCTTCAGGAAAATGGAAAATTTCTCCTTTTTTCACAAAAAATTCTTCTACTCTTGATTCACCAAAAAATCCTTCTTCTTCTCCACCTTTAGGTAGGGTATTACCAGGCATGATAATTCCCACTTGTCCTAGACCTTTATAACAATAACCAGTTTCAGTATATTTTAGATGCCAGTGAGGAGCGCGAATGGAATCAGGTTTAATGATGAGTTGTCCAATAGCTGAACCTCTCAAAGCAGGAAACTCTGTTCCTCCTATGGCTGTCAAACTACCTAATTGATAAGGTTCGCCATTGTCTGGGGGAAAAGCATAGTAATCTTTGGCCACAACAAAATGTGCTTTGCCACTTAATTCTGTTGCTTGCTTCTTATTCTTGTATCCAGATAGTAATTCTAGTGAAGCGGGCCTGGGTTGAAGATTGCACCCTGTTAAGTCTTGGAAATAAAGTTCTTGCTCAGTATCAGGGGTGTTAAAAAATAAGTCCCAATTATCCTGGATTGGGTAAGTTTCCTCAAACACACCCTTTTTAAACTTAGGATCATTGAAGATAAACTTGACCTGAGCAGTTTTCCCATCACACGGGGATTGACGATTTAGTTTTGGTGTCCGATCTACTTTGTAAGCAGTATTTGGCTCTAACGGGATAGAAGGAGGTTGTTCAGCGATCGCTAATTCAGCTTGAGCATAGTTGGGTTGTACCAAAATCAGTAGCATCCCAAACATAGCTAAACAAATAATCTTGAACAACGAAATCATTAGTCTTTTGAAACTTAGCATAAAATCGTCTCAGTTGTTGAGTTACAGGATTGCTGGAATATCTCTCAATACTGCTCGGCCCGCGAAAAATTGTCTGTGAAGACAAGCAGAGGGAGCAGGGGATGCTGTTTTTGAGCAGGGGGGAAAAATGGTAATTCTTCTTCTGCTTCCTCCGCCCCCTCAACCTCCTCTGCTGACCTCATCTGGAGTGTTTCGAGCAAAACCTACGCAGTATTGGAATATCTCTCTATTGAGATAAAATTGACACTCCCGTCGCTGAAAGCGAGGGATTATCGAAGCTCATCACCGCCCTTTTTGGTTTCCCATACTTAGGTCTTACACGATTATGTCCCATCCGAGCTTGCTAGAAGATCACTTGTTATCTAGATACCCGCTTAAGGATGGCTCTCCAAACATTTTCCCATTTCAGGGAAGATTTGGGTATGCCCTACCCTATCTGTCTTACGACAAAAGCTTTTACAAGTTGTTCATTCACCGTTGTTTATCGGTTAATGCGCTATGTTTTACGAGGTTTTCGCTACCCTACTTTTTGTCTCTTATGCGGACTTTTGGGTTCTAGGGTTCAACTCAATCGAGCCATTCACTACCGCCCTTTCGGGACTCCCACCCAGGGGATTCAAACCGTCTCTTAAAGCCTAACACTCGCAATTATCCCGTCAACAAAGTTGAGGGTCTTCTTAGTTAACCAACTTATCCCTGAGAGGTGATACCAAATCCGGTTCCGGGACCCATCTTATCTTCTAGGAGAGGCAGGAGGCTTCTAGGCAGAAGGCAGAAGGGTTTTCAAGCTTTAAAG
>JASJDD010000191.1 GCA_030065735.1 Crocosphaera sp. | reverse complement strand
GTCAGAAGTGATTAAAAACTAATCAAAACAAACTGCACTTAAAAGTAGGAAATAAAGAAAGCAATTATTACTCGTCTTGCCTTTTTTTCCAACTTCCAACTTCTGTGCGATAGCGCCGGAACGGAGTGAGGAACTTCTGTGCGATAGCGCCGAAGCGTAGTGAGGAACTTCTGACTTCGTTAAGACCGGTAATTATTCGTTAGCTTAGCGTGTTGGCCAGATTTTTTCCCAAAATTTCCTGATTTAATTTACCACTGCGATACCCTTCTAAATCAAGGGTGACGTAGATAAAGCCTAATTCTTGTAATTTAGCCACCAATTTGTCTAAATCTGTGGTAGTAACAAATTCTTTAATCTTTTCAGGAGGTAACTCAATTCTAGCGGTGTCTCCTTGCGATCGTACCCGTAAATTATGATAGCCTAAGTTTCGCAGGTAAATTTCAGCCCGTCCCACTCGCTGTAATTTCTCGATGGTAATCTCTTCACCATAGGGAAAACGGGAACTTAAACAGGGTTGGGCCGGTTTATCCCACCAGGGTAAACCCAACCCTTGAGAGAGTTGACGAACTTCTAGCTTAGTTATACCCACTTCTGCTAAAGGCGATCGCGCACCCCTTTCTTTGGCTGCTTGGATACCGGGCCGATAGTCTTTTAAATCATCGGCGTTCACCCCATCCACAACGTAGGGATAACCTCGTTTTAAGGCTAACGGTTTCAGGGTATCATGGAGTTCGCTTTTACAAAAATAACAACGGTTGACGGGGTTTGAGGTGTAGTTGGGGTTATCCATTTCATGGGTATTAACCAACTCATGGGCAATACCAATGGTGGCCGCCTGGATTTTTGCGTCTTCTAATTCTTCGGGGAGTAAGGAAGGGGAAACCGCAGTGACAGCTAACGCGCGATCGCCTAAGACATCATAAGCCACTTTGGTCACTAATGTACTATCAATTCCCCCAGAATAGGCAATTAATGCCCTCTCCATTTCAGTAAATATTGTTCTTAATTGGGTTAATTTATCCGTCAGCATTTTATGTTAAGAGAATCTTTTAAGCTCTGAGTCTTATTTTAGCAGAACTGACACGGGAGCATGAAAGCCATCGTCTTTGCTAATTCTCTTCAATTACTTTGGTTTCAAAACTTAAATAAACTATACATTTTTTTATATCAATAATCATTATTAAAAATATTTGTTAAGATTATAAGAGAAGAGTGTCAGAAATCTATTTTAGTTTGAGTATCCTAAAGTTATAGATAGTCATTTTGAGTGTCAACCTAAATGTCGGCAGGAATCCCCGTACGACTGAGTAGGTGGGAGGAATGCGGACCAACAAAAAAACTGCGAAGCATCCACCTTCTGGAAACCTGTGCTATGATAATATCATCTTTTGAGAAAACTAATGGCTAAAACCCAACCTCTAACAGTAGCTTGCCAGCTTGAAGTCAGTAACACACTCGCCAAAGAAATTGACGAGACATTGCTGGTTTTTGCCACTGCCTGTGATTGGGTAAATGCTAATACTCCTAAAAAAATGACTAACAAAACTGCGATGCAGTCGTTAGTTTATCAGGATGTTAGGACTAATTTTGGGTTATCAGCTAATCTAGCAATTCAGGCTATCAGAAGGGTTTGTGCTAATAGAAAAACTGCCAAACAGAAGGGTAAAAAGGTTAAAGAATTTAGGGCTACTTCTATTAGTTATGATGCCAGGATATTTAGTTTTCGAGAAGATGATTGGACTATTAGTATTAAGTTATTGAATAGTCGCCAAAGAATTAAGTTACTAATTGGTAATTATCAAGTAGGTTGGCTAAAGGGAAAAGACCCAAGAGCATCCACTTTAGTTAAACGGAAAAATGGTGATTATTACATTCATATAACCTTGGATGAACCTACGCAGCCTGAGACTGAAACTGATCAAGTTTTAGGTTGTGATTTAGGTAGAACTGATATAGCAACTACGTCAGAAGGAAAATCATGGTCAGGAAAACAGATTACGGATAAACGGAATCACTATGCAAAACTGAGAGCTATGATTCACAAAAAAGCCTCGAAAGGCACTAGGAGTTCACGGCGTAGATGCCGTCAGCTACTAGCACGGTTGTCGGGGAAGGAGAAACGCTTTCAGAAGCATATTAATCACAAAATATCCCGTCAGTTAGTTAATAATGCCGTAACTAACCAACAATCTATCGTTATAGAAGATTTGACAGGTATAAGAGAGCGCACCAATAAGAAACCTAGAAGCAGAAAAGAGCAACGTTTAGGTAACAACTGGGCTTTCTACCAATTAAGACAATTCTTGACTTACAAGTGTGTTTTAGCAGGAGTCAAACTAATTTTAGTTAACCCTGCTTACACATCATTAAGTTGCTATAAATGCCTTGTTATTGGTGAGAGAAAAGGGAAAGGATTTTCCTGTAATAACTGCGGAAATAAATGTGATGCAGATTATAATGGCGCACAAAACATAAAGGCATTGGGGGCGATTATAAACCGCCCTGGAGGTTCAGGCTTATCCTGTCAGCTAAACGCTGAAATACAATACATTCAGCTTAACTTATTCGATAGTCTAGGGCTACTAAAAACTCCGCACACAGCGTAGCGACGTGCGAGAGTAGTTTATAACAACGACTCTACTCAAGGACCACTGAAAATTAGGATATGATTTATAATTAAAGTCAAGCCAAACCCTGTAGGCGAGGTACTAAAGATATTTGAATGGGAGGAGTGGGTTTTTCCCACAAAAAATCCCTATTCGTTTAGACGGTAGAGTTGTTCAACTATTCCCATGGCTAACCGTAATTTTTGATTCACTTATTGTGGAGGTTATTTGCTAGCACATTCTCTAAAAGTTGTTTGCCATCTGTAAGCCTATGGAAGCATCCTTTGAAATCACTCTGCAAATTGTGATGGCTGTTCTTGCAGGCATCAGCGCGCAAGTCATTGCTGAATTTTTTAAGGTTCCTAGCATTGTCTTTCTGCTTCTATTTGGTATCATACTTGGAGCCGATGGCCTTAATTTTCTTCATCCCCATCAATTAGGAGTCGGCTTAGAAGTTTTAGTTGCCCTGTCTGTAGCCATTATTCTCTTTGAAGGTGGGTTAAACTTGGAATTACGGGATTTGGGACGAGTCTCAGGTAGTCTTCGTAATTTAGTCACCTTTGGCACGTTAATTACCCTGATAGGCGGCGGTATGGCAGCCCATTGGTTAGCAGAATTCCCTTGGTCCATTGCCTTTCTCTATGCAGCCTTGGTGGTGGTTACAGGACCAACGGTCATTAGTCCCCTGCTTAAACAGGTAGAAGTGGATCGCAAAGTGGCTACCCTACTCGAAAGCGAGGGGGTTCTCATTGACCCAGTGGGAGCTATTTTAGCCGTGGTGGTTCTCGATACTATTTTGAATAGTAGTGCCACTCCTGTAGAAATTTTTAGTGGTTTGCTGTTGCGATTTTCCATTGGTGCGATTATTGGGGGCATTAGTGGAGTGTTACTGGGTTTTATTCTGAAAAATACCCCGTTTCTCTCAGAGGATCTCAGAAACTTAGTGGTGTTAGCCGGGGTTTGGGGGTTATTTGGCTTAGCCCAACTCAGCCGTAGCGAATCAGGATTAATGGCAACAGTGGTGGCTGGGATTGTTTTGAGGGCTTCATCCATTCCCGATGAACGATTATTAAGGCGATTTAAGGGACAATTGACCGTACTCTGTGTCTCGGTGCTATTTATTCTCTTAGCGGCGGATCTTTCCATTGACAGTATTTTTGCCTTGGGATGGGGTAGTATCTTGACAGTTCTTACCTTAATGTGGGTGGTACGTCCCATTAGTATTACTTTTTGTACCATCAATAGTGATCTCAATTGGCGACAAAAATTCTTTTTAGGGTGGATTGCTCCACGGGGAATTGTCTCTGCTTCGGTTGCCTCTTTGTTCGCCATTTTACTGACTCAAAAAGGGATTAATGGGGGTGATTCCATTAAAGCTTTGGTCTTCTTGACCATTATGATGACCGTGTTTATTCAAGGATTATCAGCCCGTTGGGTGGCTAAGGGACTAAAAATTACGGCAGTAGAAGCGACAGGGGCGGTAATTGTGGGCTGTAATGCCTTGGGACGACTCATGGGACGATTATTTGAACAACAAGGAGAATCGGTCGTATTAATTGATACAGATCCTCAGGCCTGTCAACAAGCTGAAGTTGAAGGCTTATCAGTGTTTCAAAGTAGCGCGCTTGATCCTGAGGTATTGGAAGAAGCGGGTATTGAATCAATGGGGACGTTTATGGCTTTGACTAGCAATGGTCAAGTGAATTTAGTCTTAGCTCAACGGGCCACAGAAGAATTTAAACCCCCTAGAGTTTTTGCCATTTTCCCCAGCAATGCTCCTCAAGACAACAACACCAATAAAAGCACTAACCCCAGTAAAACGAAGATTAGTCCTGCTTTTGTGGATCAACAGTTGATTAAAATGTGGAATCAATACTTAACTGAAGGCCAATTTAAGTTAGGGATTACGGATTTTCAAGAACCTGGACTTTCCTTTAAACAAGCCCATTTTCAAGCGTTAATTCGAGAAGGAGAGGTGTTACCCCTTTTGATTAAGCGAAACGGCAGTTTACAAGTGGTTCAAGCCACTCAAAATTGGCAAGTAGGAGATGAAGTTACGTATCTTTTACATGATCCTCGTCCAAAACTGCTTAAACGTCTTTCAGGGGGTAATCAAACCGCTAAAGAATTGACTGCCGAACGGTTACCTGAAGTAGAAGAGGTTCCCCTAGCTGATCCCGTCGAAAATTCCCTTTCTGAGTCTCCTCAGTTAAGCACTCAGGAGTCAGGAGTCAGAAGTCAGAATGGTTGATTATCAAAACTGTCCCTCTACCTCACAGGTAATTGTAACTCTGCAGGAGTCAGGAGGAATTCATCGGGAAAACATTTTTTAACATAGTGCTGTTTATTTATGTCCGACTACTTAGGATTCCAAGTTGAGAAATAAAAGTAGTTTCTCTCATTAATAAACAAGTGAGTTAGTTGGATAAATTTTTAAAAATATCTAACTTTTTTATTTCAACAATCCAATATTCATGGCTGTCCAAATTGTCCAACTATCCATTAATAATAAAAAGAAGGTGCAAACCAACAGAATTAAATACATCCAAGGTTGAGACAGAGGACGAATATCTGTGGTATCAATTCCTGTTTTTTCGGTAACAATCTTGACTAAATAGGAAAATCCAGCAATTCGCATCGGAAGTAAATAAGCTTGATCACAATTCTCACTAATGAAATAATATACTAAACCCCCTTGTCCTGTCGTTCGCAATTTTAGATCCTTAATTTCTGACCAATTTAACGACCATCCTTTGCGAAAAAAAGAAGGAAACCAAACAGGATAAACGACTTTAATTTGACTTTCATTAACAATAACTCGTTCACTTAATGCTCCCACTAAAATCAATAAGCCCAAAACAATTCCTATCCATAATATAATGGAAGGAATAGGTGCATTAGTTACCTGAGCTAGAAAGGGTAAAGGAAGCGTCAAAGCAATATATAAACTAATTAAAGTAATTTGAATTAAAGGAGAAATACCGAAAAGAGAACGATTTAGAGCCATGATGTTTCAATTCTTAACAAGTCTAAGCAGCTTTGCAACAATTTATTAAATTTTATCCATATTTTAACTCATTTATGTTAGACCAAAATTAAAAGAATAGACTCAAATCAAGTTATCATCAAGTCTTGAGCTTAATGAGATTCTTCTAAAAGACAAAAATCTGTACAATACTAGACATACCTGTACATAATGTCTAGGATCTTCCGTCCAGGCCACGAAAATTGCCTCCTTTAATCGAGCATGGATTCAGATATAATAGAACAGAAGAGAAATCTGTGTCATCTATGTACGCAATTAAGAGAGAATTAAAGCTGAATAACAAAGAAAAGAGCTTTCTAGCTGGTTACGCTGGCTTCTCTCGCTTTGTGTACAATCATGGACTATCTTTACTCAAAGCCACTTGGGATATTCCCAAAATTTCTATTCTAGTAGTGACTCAAAACGCTTAGATGCTATCAAAAAAGTCTTTACAAACATTACTAAAAAGCAGAGAGAATATTTGTGGAGGTTTCATGAAGCAGAGAAATATGAGAAATCTGACCAGATTTTGTTAAATACATTATCATTAATTTAAGGAATCATTCAGACCATAACACGGTAACGGCATTTTAACTGTCGTTCCTTTGTAGATTGCATTTATTTATTCATCCCCAATTTTTGAATGTTAGACCAGATTCTTGACTCTTCTCTCGCCCTCAGTCTCAAAACCCCTATTTTACTAATCATTTTAATCGCCTTAGAAGCGGTATTATCGGCGGATAATGCCATTGCGTTAGCAGCGATCGCCCAGGGGTTAAAAAAGCCAGAATTACAACGATCAGCCCTAAATATAGGATTAGTGGTCGCTTATATCCTACGAATGTCTCTAATTCTTACCGCCACCTGGGTTGTGAAATTTTGGCAATTTGAACTGTTGGGAGCCATTTATCTGTTGTGGTTAGTGTTTAACTATTTTACCTCCGAAGAAAATGGACAAGATCATCATCATGGTCCTGAGTTTACCTCTCTTTGGCAAGCGATCCCCTTAATTGCCATTACAGACTTGGCCTTTTCCTTGGATAGTGTAACCACCGCTATTGCTTTAGCTGATGAAATTTGGTTAATTTTAGCAGGAGGAACTATTGGAGTCATTACCCTACGGTTTTTGGCAGAATTATTTATCCGTTGGTTAAAAGAATATACCTATCTCGAAGATGCAGGTTTCATTACCGTTGGTTTTGTGGGATTAAGATTATTACTCAAGGTGATCAATTCCGAATGGGTTCCCCCCGAATGGTTAATGATTGCTGCGATCGCTGTCATCTTTATCTGGGGTTTTTCTAAGCGTAACCCAGACAGCAGGGATGAGGTTGAAATTTCTGTGGAATCTATAGACAATCAAATTAGTAAAGAACCCGAAAAAATTTCTTCCTAAGTGTACGTAGTTAGATTGTTCTGTTGATCATGACCTTAGAAACCATTCCCTTACCTCAATCAAATTCAACTCAATTCCTAGATTGCGATCTGGCCATCGTTGGCGGTGGTATCGTAGGGGCCACCCTGGCCTTGACCCTTAAAGACTCAGGATTAAAAATCAAGCTGATTGAGGTGCAACCCCTAGAGAAAGTAGCTTCTAGGAGACGTTCCTATGCCCTCTCCCTGCTTTCTGGTAGGATTTTTGATTCGATTGGGGTGTGGTCAGAAATACTGCCTCAGATTGGCAAATTTCGTCATATTCGTCTCTCTGATGCAGATTATCCAGAGGTGGTGACATTTGAAACTGGCGACCTAGGAACAGACTATCTGGGGTATGTGGGGGATCACGGGGTGATTTTAGGAACCCTACAAAAAGCGATCGCCGGTTGTCCTAACATTGAATGGGTTTGTCCGGCTCAGGTGGTAGAGGTAGAGTATGAGGCGACAGAGGCTATTGTTACGGTAGAAAAAGAGGGGATTAGACAGCAGTTACACACTAAATTAGTGATTGGCGCTGATGGTCCGCGATCGTTCATTCGTTCTCTAGCCCAGATTAAAACTCAAGGTTGGAAATATTGGCAGTCTTGCGTTACCTTTACGATCGGACATACGGCACCTCGTAACGATGTGGCCTTTGAGCGGTTTGGCTACAGTGGACCAATGGGTATCTTACCCTTACCTGGAAACCGTTGTCAGATCGTTTGGACTGCGCCCCACGCTCAAGCTCAAGAATTGGTAGATTTAGATGAGACAGTCTTTTTGGAGAAATTAGAAGAAAGAACTCAAGGATCATTAGGCAAGATTAGTTTAGACAGCGATCGCTATTTATTTCCGGTACAATTGATGCAAAGTGACCACTACGCCCAGTCTCGCTTAGCCTTAGTGGGAGATGCAGCCCATTGTTGTCATCCGGTGGGGGGACAAGGGTTAAACTTAGGGATAAGAGATGCTGCGGCTTTAGCTCAAGTGATTGAAGAAGCATACAAGAAGGGGGAAGATATCGGAAATATTAAGGTATTAAAACGCTATGAACGTTGGCGGAGATGGGAAAACTGGGTTATTTTAGGCTTCACAGACTTTTTAGATCGGTTCTTTTCTAATCAAATATTGCCTATTATGGTGATTCGTCGTTTAGGGTTAAGGTTAATGATGGGGTTGCCACCTTTTAAAAAGATAGCCTTACAATTAATGACAGGGTTATTAGGAAAACGTCCCCAGTTAGCTAAGAATTGATGTTCAAACCATTGTCGGGCTTTCATGGAATTAAGCCCTTCTAAAATCTACGAAATAGGAGATACTCAATGGTTGCTATTAATCAAATTAGCAAAAAATTAACCCTAGAGGCGTTTTTAAAACTTCCTGAGACGAAACCAGCCAGGGAATATGTCCAGGGAAAAATTGAACCAAAACTGATGCCCCAAGGAGAACATAGTACCTTACAAATTCGTCTAGGAACAGCAATCAATGAAGTGGTTTTGCCAAAAAAAATAGCCCATGCTTTTACAGAATTAAGATGTACGTTTGGCGGATATTCCATTGTTCCAGATATTGCTGTTTTTAGTTGGAATCGAATTCCGAGGACAGAAAAAGGAAGAATTGCCAATAAGTTTGAAGTTTATCCTGACTGGGTAATCGAAATTCTTTCCCCTGAACAATCTGCCAATAGAGTGATCAAAAAAATTCTCTTTTGTCTCCAGCAGGGAACAGAGTTAGGCTGGTTAATCGATCCTGAAGATGAATCTGTGGTCATATTTCAACAGAATCAATTACCAGACATTAAATCAGATCAAGAAATTTTACCTGTCTTGGAGAGTATTCAAGATTGGCAATTATCCGTTGTAGAATTGTTTAGCTGGTTGAAAATTGATGTTTAAACCATTGTAGGCGCTTAATACCATAATTAGTGACAGTGGCTAGAAAAAAGGCTTATGCAGTTATGCAGTTTAACAAAAATGTCAAAAGAAGTCCCCACCTAAAAATACTATCAGGAACATTCACATTTTAGGTGGGGATGAATTTTGACCAGTATATCAACGTGCGACAGCACAGCCTTGTTCGGCCATC
>JASJDD010000190.1 GCA_030065735.1 Crocosphaera sp. | reverse complement strand
GAACAAGGCTGTGCTGTCGCACGTTGATATACTGGTCAAAATTCATCCCCACCTAAAATGTGAATGTTCCTGATAGTATTTTTAGGTGGGGACTTCTTTTGACATTTTTGTTAAAGTTCGTTGTTGCCTCCAGTTGAGACTGTCCTGTTAACAATAAACCGGCTTGGGGTTCACTCCAACGCACCATCCAACTCGGTTGTATACCCAAAACCACAATTAAAACAGCTAAAATAAAAGCAGGAAGACGCTCATACCATAAAACCCTTGGTATTTGGGATAATTCAGGGGTTAAACGACCAAAGAAAACCCTGTTAACCATCAATAAGAAATAAACCGCCGTCAAACCACTGCCCACTAAACAGAGTAAGGTTTGTACAGGAAACATAGGAAAACTGCCTCGAAATACCAAAAATTCAGCAATAAAACCCACCATTCCAGGAATACCAGCGCTGGCCATCACTCCTAAAATGATTAAACTCCCTGTAATGGGTAAACCCCGTTGAGGGTTCAATAAACCGCGCAAAAAGTCCACATCTCGGCTGCCTGTCTTCTGATAAACCACCCCAACTAGCAGGAATAACATAGCAGAAATTAAGCCATGACTGACCATTTGAAATGTCGCTGCGGTGATACTTAAACGGGTAGCAGCAGCGGCGGCTAATAAAATGTAAGCCATGTGAGCAATGGAAGAATAGGCGACTACTTTCTTCATATCCTTCTGTACAATGGCACAGGAAGCCCCATATAATGCGCTAATAGCTGCTAGAGTTGCCAAGACAGGAGCCATATAAGTCCAAGCATCGAGGAATAAACCCACACCAAAGCGCAATAGTCCATAAGTCCCCAATTTTAATAAAACACCAGCTAATAACACAGATACAGGGGTAGATGCTTCAACGTGCGCGTCAGGTAGCCAAGTATGAAAAGGGAAAATGGGTATTTTGATAGCTAACCCGATAAGTAAGGGCGCAAGTAACAATAATTGAGTGGAAAGGGGTAAGGTATGGGAGCGTAAAGGCTCATAGTCAAATGTAGATGCCCCTGAGAGCCACACTAACCCTAAAAATGACGCTAAAACCAAAATTCCCGAAATAGCGGTGTATAAAAGGAATTTCATGGCAGCGTAACCCCGTTTGCCACCACCCCAAATGGCAATGAGGAAATAAAGAGGGATAATTTCTAACTCATAGAAGAGGAAAAATAAGAGAACATCTTGTGCTAAAAATGCTCCTGAAACCCCACTATTTAAGATTAAAATAAGAGCATAATAAAACCGCGATCGCTCAATAGTTTTGCTACTGGCATAAATAGCAATTAAAGTTAGTAAACTGTTTAAAAATACTAAAGGAAAGGAAAGTCCATCAATCCCTAAATGATAGTTTAAACCAATGCCTGTAATCCAAGGAATATATTCGGTAAACTGAATATTAGGATTATTGATATCAAATTTACATCCAATTACTAAGGTTAAACCCAATAAAATACAGGTAAAACCAAGAGCCAAAAAACGATAAAAAATAGTCTCTTGTTTTCCTGGCAAAAAAGCTATCAAAATAGCGCCTATTAAGGGTATTACAATTAAAGCACTGAGCATTATTAAAAATTGTTCTCCTACCGAAACAGTAACACAGTCTTGGAGACTGTAATTGTGTGAGTAATGTTGACAAGCAAGATGCTTATGTTACATCAAGTTACACAGTCTTCTAGATTGTAATATCTACAGTCAAGATGCCTGTGTTACAGAGGGATTATACAGCCAAAAAATTTGACCAAAAATCAGTAATTAATGACCATTGATCACTCAGCATAAACCACAATAAAAGACTAACACTAATTAAAATAGTTAGCAGATAAAATTGTGATTGGCCTGATACATTGTATTTCAAAGCATTGCCACTAAAAATAGTGAACAAACTAACTAAGTTAACTGCTCCATCAACCACATAGCGATCAAACCAAGCAGTTATTTTAGAAATAGTTGCCACCAGTGCTACTACTGTAAACTCATAAACTTTATCTAAATAAAAGTCATAAGCAAACAAATCTTGGAAAAAGCGTAAATAAAAATTAGCCAGTCGTTCCCAAGCACGACGAATGGGGCGAAAAACTCCTACTAAACAACCCAAGAAACCCGATAAAATTAATAACGGAATCGCCCATTGAACGACAAACGAACTATTATTGGGAATGGGGTTAACTTGGGATAACCATAATGACCAACGAATGGGGGCTAAGGGTGCAATTAAGGTGAAAATGGTTAATGTTACCATTGGAAATGCCATCGGCCAGGGAACTTCTGGGGCCCGGCGGGTTTTCTTCTGAGGGGTCCCCAAGAAAACGGAACGAAAAATACGGGTTAAATTGAAGGCACATAAGCCATTAACAAACACTAAAATAGCTAATAACCATAAGGATACATTCCAAGAGCCATCAAACCATTTTGCCCAAGTCCAAAACATTCCCATTGGCAGTAATGCTACCATACTAGCAGAACCAACGACGAAAGCGGTGGTTGTGGCGGGCATTCTTGACCATAATCCCCCCATTTCCGTGATATTTTGGTCACTGGTGGTCATAATGGCTGAACCCGCACTCATAAATAATAGCGCTTTGGCGATGGCATGGGTAAACACCAACAACAAGGCAATATCTACATGGCCTAACCCCACCGCAATAAACACCAACCCTAAATAAGCACTGGTCGAATGACATAACGCTCGTTTAATATCAATTTGAGCCATTGCTATTAAAGACGCGCCAATAGCGGTGACAGCACCCAAAACAATCAACACATCAGACGCAACAGGGGATAACGTAAACACCGGTTGCAACTTAATTAATACATAAGCACCGGCAGACACTACGATGGAGTTTCGCATAATACCGGCAGGGTTAGGTCCTTCCATGGCCTCATCTAACCATAAATTTAAAGGAAATTGAGCGCATTTACCCGTAGGACCAGCAATTAAGGATAAACCCAACAAAGTCGCCGTTAATGGGGGAACAGGGTCAGTTAATGCCCAATTTTCTAACTGTGAAAAGGTTAACCCTTCCCCGTAACTAGATAACGCCACTAACCCCATTAACAAAATAATATCCCCAACCCGTTTGGTTAAAAATGCGTCCCTAGCTGCGGTAACAACTAAAGGTTGAGCATACCAAAACCCAACTAAGAGATAAGTGGATAGGGTTAAGATTTCTAAAAGTCCATAACTGAGTAATAACGAGTCGCTTAAAGCAATACCCCCTAACGCTGCTTCAAATACGCCCATTAAGCCAAAAAAGCGAGCTAAAGACCAATCTTTTTCCATGTAGCCTAAAGCATAGATTTGAGACAGGAGACTAATACCTGTAATTAACTCTAACGCCCCTAAACTAACTGGAGATAACTCTACTGATAAGAATAAATCTAAATCAGCAACACTGAGCCATTTAAACACGAATTGTTCTGTTTTTCCTTGCCAAATCAAACTAAAAGCAATGGTTCCATGAACAAAAGATAATACCGTCATCAACAGGTTTAAATAGGCTGCTGGCCGAGGTCCTGTGCGTTTAATAATACCCAAAGACCAAGGTAACGTTAATAATGCACCGATTAAACCGTAAAACGGAATAAACCAACTACTATGTAATAAAAAATCATTCATTGAAATACTAAACCATCAAAAATAAACTTAGAATAGAAGATAGGAGTCAGGAGTCAGGAGTCAGGAGTCAGAAGTCAGAAGTCAGAAGTCAGAAGTCAGGAGTCAGGAGTCAGGAGTCAGGAGTCAGAACCAAAATTATGATTCTAATCTTTGTTTTCTTGTGGTTACTATTTTTTGAAAATAATTTCATTGTTTTTACAGATTAAAACAATAAAACAATCAATTATTTTGCTTGGCTTTACCTTATATAACGGCACTAAATCTTATAATTAAAATAATCAAAATCTTATCACAACCTCCTTATTTTTGTCTTAATAACCTTAGTTTGTTGGTTAGTATATCATAAAAGTCTGTACAGTTTATTTTTATCAATCCCTACTAATAACTCGATTATTAAAAATTTGTAAACTCATCTTGACAAAATAACGTATAATGTTTCCATACAAACTTAATATCTTTGTTTATGATGACGATAGCAGAACAATTCCCCTGGTTAACTGCGATCATATTACTCCCTCTAGTGGCTTCTTTGCTGATCCCCGTATTACCTGCCAAAGAAGGTAAGCAGGTGCGGTGGTATGCACTAGGGGTAGGGATCGTTGATTTTGTTTTAATGTGTTACGTTTTTGTGCAGCATTATGATCCAAGTAACTCAAGTTTTCAACTGGTAGAAAAGTATGATTGGTTGCCAACGCTAGGACTGAGTTGGACTGTATCGGTAGACGGTATTTCTATGCCGTTGGTTCTTTTAGCCGGACTGGTAACAACCCTTGCCATGTTTTCCGCTTGGCAAGTCGATCATAAACCTCGGCTGTTTTATGTGCTGATGCTGATGTTATATGCAGCACAGATCGGGGTTTTCGTCGCCCAAGATGTACTACTGCTGTTCATCATGTGGGAGTTGGAACTGGTTCCCGTCTATCTCCTCATTTCTATTTGGGGAGGAAAGAAACGCCAGTACGCAGCCATGAAGTTCTTATTATACACAGCAGCCGCGTCAATCTTCATTTTAGTTGCTGCTTTAGCAATGGGATGGTACGGAGGCGATAATGTTACCTTTGATCTCGTTGAACTGGGACTCAAAGATTATCCCTTGGGATTAGAATTATGCCTATATGCCGGACTATTGATCGCCTTTGGGGTCAAATTAGCGGTATTTCCCCTTCATACCTGGTTGCCGGATGCTCACGGAGAAGCCTCTGCCCCTGTATCTATGATTTTAGCGGGTGTGCTTTTAAAAATGGGTGGTTATGGGTTAATTCGTCTCAATATGGGACTATTATCCGATGCTCATATCTACTTTGCTCCCATTTTAGCCACATTAGGGGTGGTTAATATTGTTTATGGGGCGTTAACTTCCTTTGGCCAGACAAATATGAAACGTCGCTTGGCCTATTCCTCTGTGTCTCACATGGGGTTTGTTCTTTTAGGAATCGCTTCTTTTACCGATTTAGGGATGAGTGGGGCAATGTTGCAAATGCTCTCTCATGGTTTAATTGCCTCTTTGCTGTTCTTTTTAGCTGGGGTAACCTACGATCGCACCCATACCCTAGCGTTGAACGATATGGGAGATATTGGGGAGAAAATGCCCAAAGTATTCGCTTTATTTACCGCCGGGGCGATGGCTTCTTTAGCCCTGCCTGGAATGAGTGGTTTTGCCAGCGAAATCGCCGTTTTCCTAGGTTTTACCAGTAGCGACATCTATAGTTCTGCTTTCCGTACCGTTACCGTCTTTCTCTCGGCCGTAGGATTGATCCTCACTCCTATTTATTTATTGTCCATGCTACGACAATTATTTTATGGCACTGGGAAGATTCCTGTCTGTGTTGTCGGAGACACAGCAAAACGCAAAGATTATCAAGATAACTCCGAAGCTGTCTGTTTTGGAACCAATTGTGTTTTACCCGATCAAGCTAAGTATAGTGATGCTAACCCAAGGGAAGTATTTATCGCCCTTTCTTTCTTGACGTTAATTATTGCCATTGGGTTCTATCCCAAACTCGCCACCCAATTATATGATGTTAAGACGGTCGCTTTGAACACACAAGTTCGTGAGTCCTATACTCAAATCTCTCAAACCAATCCTAAAATTTATGCCGAAGGGTTCTTGTCTCCTAAAATTACACCTTCGGAGGGTTCTTCGGTAGTAGCCATAATCAAGTAAGTTCCTTGAGAACTTTCTAAATCTTAATTATCAAAACAAAATTGAAAAAAGTTGTTTGAAACTATCGTAATTCTGTTGGTTTAGGAAAAGAAAGAGGTTGTTATAACAGCCTCTTTTTGATTTTTATTGTACGGGGTAAGTTCAGTAATTCTGACTCCTGACTCCATTAAACGGGTGTGACAGGACTCGAACCTGTAACCGACAGCTTAGAAGGCTGTTGCTCTATCCATTGAGCTACACACCCATAACACGACCCCTATTGTAACTTGTTTTTTCCTTATTTGCCTAGAACTCAAATTCGTTTATGCGTTGTTGTAGCATTTGGGGAAATTTAGCGTAGTATCGCTGATTCAACGGAGAAGGATGGGGTAACGGAAGTAAGGATACTTGACGCTGATGTTTGGTTCCCTGAAAATCAACCGCCTCAAGGGTTACCCGAAGTTGCGCTTCATAACGATCGCCTCGTTTCCAAAAGGCTTCCATCTGGTCTTTTGGTCCATAGGGAGTGAACCATTTAAAGGCTTCTGTCCCTAATGTAACGATTTGAGTTCCCCCCCAATGAATCACCAGTAATTGTTCAACAAAGGGACGAAATCGCTCTTTTACCTTGATAGCATAAGCTTTATTACCGGGGGGTTTATAGGGGACGGTATTGGTGAGTAAAGCGCGATCGCAAATCGATTGTAAGTCTTTGGGAGAAGAAGGAGCTTGATGATAAATTCCCTGATAAAATCCCTTACGAACCATTGTCCCGGCTGAACCAATTAAAGGTTGTCCTTGAGCCACTTCATCTCGTCCTAAGTCTCGGCCAAAAAAGCAAACTTTACTATCTAAATTTCCTGCATAAAGTACCGGTTCAGTTGGGATTTTTCCAGCAGCTTGGTAAATAGGAATGTCAATGGGAAACGCCTCTCTTTCAGCTTCTTGGCGAATCTTTTTCAATAAAGTTTTAATTTCGTCCATTACTCCTCAAAATTGATAACTGTTCACTGTTCACCGTTCACTGAATTCACCCATCTAACTCTCCTTCCATAACCATAGAAAGAGCAGATTTCGCATTATCCCGAAACTCTTGAATATTGACTTTTCCTAATAACCAAATGGCCAAAATCATACCGAACCCTTGAATCACAAAAACTAAGCCGTAGGATAACACAGGAACGGTAAACACCATTTTGCCAAAATTTAAAACAACCCCACCTAAAACCGTCGATAGTCCCCTAGCGATCGCTTGTGCTAACCCCCAAGCACCGATGAAGGTTCCGGCGGTTTCTGCTACGGTTAAATCTAACATTAAACTGGTGGCACCTGCAGTAATCATTCCCGATGCTAAACCAAAAAACACTAACCCTGACTTGAGTAAACTTTGACTTTCTAGGGTTCCAGCTAAAACAATCAGCGCAAAACAACCCACAGCAAGAATACAACCGAGTTTTGTGGTGCGTTGTTTACCTAAACGGGGAACGACTAAGAAACCCGTTGACGCAATACCGAAGAGGGTTCCAGTCCCAAAAAAGGCGTTTAATTGGGTGGTTTCAGAAATGCACATCCCAAAGACTTCACCCCCGTAGGGTTCCATTACTGTATCCTGCATGAATAAACTGAGGGTTAGAATCAAAATAAAGCTAAAAAAGAGTCCCGTCTGACGACTAGCGGTTAAAACATTTAAAGCATCCTTTAAACCGATTTGATCTTCCCGTTGAACCGTTTGTGATCTCGAAGAGATCCGCTTTGCGGTGCGCAGTCCAAAGCGGGAATAACGAGATTCTACCCCCCAAGTGGCCAAAAAACACATAGCCAAAACCACCAATGGCATAATAATGAATACAGGGTTAACCGTGGCTCGTAGGGTGGCAATATTGGCCATTTTAGCCGTTGCTGTGGGATCGTAGGAAAGAATGTCTTGACCACAAATTTCCGGGGTATTCAGTAATTGAGAACTGACGATCGCCCCGACTACAATACCCACCATTAACATCGACCAAACGATCCCAATTAACTGCGATCGGTTATCCTCATCGGAGACATCTACCAACATCGCTGCGAAGGGTGTAGAACTCATACTTAAGGCTAATCCATAACCGCCAAAAATCACCCCTAACAAGATAGCCCAACCATAAGTGATCCCACTCCATCCCGTCGCTTGGATACTACTTCCCAGTTGCCAGACCACTTGTAGGGCAAGAAACGCTAAAGAAGTGAAGAGAATGGCACCTATCCAGACATATCCTGTACGATGATAGCCTTTAATGGGTTTTGTGTCTGACAGTTGACCAAACCAAACCCGCGCTGGACTAACAAATTGATACATGGCGATCGCCGTTGCTGCAATCCAGGGAAGTACGGTCAATTCGTCGATCATAATACGGTTGATCACCCCCAAAGTCAACAAGGACATAATCCCTAGTCCCATTTGAAATAAACCTAAACGGAACATGGTCAATAGTTTGATTTTGGGTAAAGGTTTATGGGGTTGGAGGTCAAAGGTTTCAGGGATATCGTTAATGGTCATTTTCTGGGTAAGTTGTCAAACAAATTTTAAAAGCCCCGTCCTCAGCTAAAATGTGGGTATTTCTGATAGTATTTTCAGGTGGGGACTTTTTTCGACATTTACGTTAAATGCCCCGTTGTGGCCACTGATTGGGCTTTATAAGTATCAATGACATTTCTTGAAGAACAAAGACCGACTTGGGATGAATATTTTATCATGATGGCTAAACTAGCTGCTACGCGATCAACCTGTTTGGCGTTTCCCGTGGGTGCAGTTATCGTCAAAGATAGACAAGTTTTGGCCACAGGATACAATGGTTCCCCCTCCGGTTCGGCACATTGCACAGCCCAAGGATTTTGCTATCCTGGACTCAGTAGCTGTGATGCTTCGAGTAGTCTTCCTTCTCGTGCCGTCCACGCGGAAGCCAATGCGATCGCCCAAGCTGCTAAACACGGTATTTCCACCGACGGAGCCAGTATTTATGTTACCTTAGAACCCTGTGTTTCCTGTTTAAAATTAATTATTTCTGCGGGTATTAAAGAAGTATTTTATGAAACAGAGTTCAATAAGGGAGATAAAGTCCTAGTAAGGGATGCTTTTTTGAAAGAAGGATTAGTCAATTTAACCCAGATTCACTTATCCTCAGAAACGGCAAAACGTGCTTCCATTTTTCTTTTAAACCCTACATCAGTTGCCAGAGAAATGAGATTCTTCTAGAAGACAAAAACCTGTACAATCCTAGACATACCTATACATAACGTCTAGGATATTTCCTCCGACCCACGAAAATTGCCAATTTCATCGGGCATGGATTCAGATATAATAGAAAATAAGAAAAACAA
>JASJDD010000189.1 GCA_030065735.1 Crocosphaera sp. | reverse complement strand
GGGAGTTGCGTCTAAGAGGCAAGATTTCTTGCCTCCCAGCCGTCTTACACTCCCTCCCTTGGCAGTCTCGCTAGTTCCTAACGAGAGTATCCGTAAGGCTTCGTTTCTAATATTTATTGAGGCGTTTATGTCGCGGTCATGATTAGTTTGGCAATGTTCACAAGTCCAGTTTCTAACATCAAGAGGTAAGCTTTCGACTTGATTTAGACAGACATTACAGGTCTTAGAACTAGGAAAAAACCTATCAACTTCGATATAAGTTTTCCCTTCGTTTTCTGCTTTGTATTTGAGCATTGTACAAAACATTCCCCACCCACAATCACTAATAGCCTTGGCTAAATTATGATTGCGTACCATACCTTTAACATTGAGATTTTCTACAGCAATCACTTGGTTTTCGTTAACTATCTTACGGGATAGCTTGTGTAGAAAATCCTCACGACATCTAGAGATTTTAGAATGGACTTTAGCTACTATTTTTCTAGCTTTTTGTCTATTGTTACTCCCCTTTTGTTGACGAGATAATTTTTGTTGCTTACGCTTTAAGTTCTGTTGATGTTTGGCTAAATGCCTAGGGTTATCAAATTTAGAACCATCACTGGTAACAGCAAAATCAGTTAATCCTAAATCTATTCCGATGGCTTTACCTTCTGTTGAGGTTTCTGGCTGATCTTTTCCATCATCGACTAAAACAGAAGCATAATATTTTCCATCACTGTTTTTTGAGATCGTAACTGTTTTGATAGTCCCCTCAAATTCTCGATGACGGACGCAATAAACTAAGCCAATCTTAGGAAGTTTTAGATAGTCTCCCTCAAACTTGACATTAGCAGGATAACTAATAGATTGTCTGCCATGTTTTGACTTGAATCTAGGTAGCTTAGCTCTTTTATCAAAGAAGTTTTTGTAAGCTGTTGATAAGTTTAAGGCGACAACCTGCAAGCATTGAGAATAAGCGTCTGTTAGCCACTCATATTCTTTTTTGAGTTGTGGTAACAAACCCTGAATATATCCTCTTGAGAGTCCTTTTCCTGTCGCTTTATAGGTTTCTTGGCACAAGTTCAGACTATAGTTCCAATACCACCTTGCACAGCCAAAGCTTTTAGCTAGGGCTACCTGTTGCTCGGTATCAGGGCATATCCTATACTTGTACGCCTTATACATATCATTTACTTACGTTACTGATAAGAGTATAGCACAGGACGATAGAAAGTGGACACTTCCTGATTTATTTATTGGTCGGGATTCATCCCCAGCTAAATCTAGTATATTTTTGGCTAAGGAGATTTTAGCTGGGGACTTCTCCCGACATTTCTGTTAAAATCACTTGTACTGTAATATTCTATATTACATGATTTAAAATCGGCAACTTGTTCAGAGAAAATGCAGCAAAATTTTACAGAGATTCTAAAAGATCACAAAACTTTTTGATATTTCCAGATATCAAAAGAAGAAAAGTAGCCAACCAGACAATATACAATCGTTGAGGATAGATTAACCCCTGCTGTTTGTAATTATTCCATGACAAATCCTTCTCTTACTCTACTGCGACAAATTCAAGTATTAGATCCGGTCGCCAATACCAGTGTTATCAATGATGTATTATTAGGTTCAGGTATCATTCAAGCCATAGACTCTCATCTTGATAATATTCCTCCAGAAACTAACATTATTGAAGGAAAAGGCTTAATTCTTGCCCCAGGATTGATGGATTTGTATAGTTATAGTGGAGAACCCGGCTACGAAGACAGGGAAACCCTCCATAGTTTAGCTGCGTCTGCCGTTGCTGGGGGATTTACTCGTGTGGCTATTCTTCCCCAAACTCAACCCCCCATTGATAATTTAGCCACCCTAAGCCACTTAAAACAGCAAACCCAGTCAATTCCGTCGGTAAAATTTGATTTTTGGGGAACCTTTACCCATCAAGCCAAAGGACAACAAATGAGCGAATTAGGGGAATTAGCCAAAGGAGGAGTTATTGGTTTTACGGATAATCAAGGGATAGAAAATTTAGGGTTACTCAGACGAGTCTTAGAATATCTTAAACCCCTAAAAAAGCCTTTAGCGATGGTAGCTGAGTTTCCTTCCCTGAAGGGCGATGGAGTGATGCGAGAAGGGTATTTTTCCACCACCTATGGACTAACAGGGAATCCAGCTATGACAGAAGCCACCGCAGTAGCAACTATTTTGGAAATGATAGCAGCTATACAAACCCCTGTCCATTTAATGCGAATTTCTACCCGTCGCGCTGTGGAATTAATCGCTTGGGGAAAAGCAAGGGGTATTCCCATCACTGCTAGTACCACCTGGATGCACCTCTTACTCGATAGTGGAAACATTGCTAGTTATGACCCTAATTTACGCTTAGATCCCCCTTTAGGCAACCCAGAAGACCGTTTAGCTTTAATTGAAGGCATTTCTCAAGGGATCATTGATGCGATCGCTGTTGATCATCAGGGTTATACTTATGAAGAAAAAACCGTCCCTTTTGCCGAAGCACCTCCAGGGGCGATCGGCTTACAATTAGTGTTACCTTTATTATGGCAAACTTTAGTAGAAACCGAAATCTGGTCAGCTTTACAACTATGGAAAGCCCTAAGTAGTAATCCGAGAAAATGTTTAGGACAAATTGTTAACCCCATTAAAGCTGGCCATGCTTTAGAGTTAATTGTTTTCGATCCTAACAAAACTTGGACTCCTACCCCATCCACCCTCAAATCTTTAACTAATAATACACCGTGGTTAGGGCAAGAAATCAAAGGGCAAGTGATCAGAATGTAGAATGTAGAATGTAGAATTTAGAATTAAATTTAAGTTGACTTATCTACTATCCATTGTTCATTGTCTATTAAATTTGTAGCCAATGACTGATTGCACCAGGTACAGGCAGTAAAATTAGGATTAATAGGGCTAAAGAAAATAGACCAATAAAATCCCGTGTATTATCTAATTCTGTAACATCATTAAGGGCCGGTTGATCAGCAATGGGCATTAAAAATAATAAAATTGCCCAAATTAAAAATTCTGGTCGAATCATGGCTAAGACTAAGATAAAAATGCGAGTTAATTGACCAATCATAATCCCTGTTCTTTGCCCAAACATGGCATGAACAATATGACCGCCATCTAACTGACCCACAGGCATTAAATTTAAGGCTGTAATAATCAAGCCAATATAGCCAGCTACTGCTAAAGGGTGAAGATGAAGCGCTTTTCCTGCAACAAAACCACTGCCTAAAACTAATTTAACTAAAATAGCAAATAGGAAAGAAAATCGAGGATCAAGGGCTTCGACATTCAGTAAAGAAGCATTTTCAGCCGTAGGTATCGGAACAACTCCTGATAGAGAAATGCCCCATAATAATAAAGGAAGGGTGACAAGAAAACCCCCTAAAGGACCAGCAACTGCCACATCAAATAAAGCTTTACGATGGGGAACGGGGGATTTCATTTGAATAAATGCACCGAAAGTTCCCAGAAAGAAAGGAATAGGAATAAAATAAGGTAAAGTGGTCGCAATTTTATAGCGGACGGCGGTCAAATAATGGCTAAATTCATGAACTCCTAAAATAGCAATTAAGCCTAAACTATAGGGCAGCCCTTTTAACAATAAACTTGGATCGTTGTTGAGGGTTTCTTTAGCAATCCCTGCCATCGTAATTGTCCCGACAACGGTAGTGGTTAATAGGGTTAGTAACAATAATCCTAGGGCAAATAGAGGCCGTTTTAAAGGGGGTTCAGTGTCATTTTTTTGCGGTTCACTTTTTGACCAGGGATTGGGGACTAGGGCAAAAAAGGGCTTTCCTTGTAACCCTTCTTGAAAAAGAATTAAGAAGCGATCGCCAAACACTTTTTCAATATTGTTTTTGATAGAAGTATAGGCTTTTTCTGGGGCTGTGCGTAGTTTTCCCCGACAGAGAATGGCTTGAGGACGATAATCTAGATTCTGTAAGTAATAAATTCCCCAGGGAAAACAATCTCGTAAGGATTTTTCTTCTGTTGCTGTAATCGGACGGATCGTTTCAGTCTCTTGAGGCGGTTTTTCTAAGTCTTGAAGTTGAACAGATGAGTCTTGGATGGTTGGTTTGGATTGAGGGGATGAGGGGATTTTCCCCAGTCGAATTAACCAGACATATAAGGTAAAACAAATGATCAAAGGGGTGATAACCCAAAGCAGGGGAATCGGTTCATCCTCGCCATTAACTTCATACCAAATCGTCCAGATGACTGATGGCATCATCATAACCAACCAGATAATCCAAATTGGAGTACGAGTAACGGGGGCAACACTTTTCTGAGCAAGATAGTATGTAATTGCGCCTAAAATAATTAATAGTAACCACATATTGATAGTTGAGCTTGTGTGAAGGATTGTTGTTCCTAGGGATAATTAACCAATTAAGGAATAATACAGGGATAGCACCTATTTTCTATTGTAGAGAATTCCCAGTCAAATATTACTCTTAACTCATAACAATTATGAATTAAGATGATCAGATGAAGGATCATCAAGTAGCAAACCAACCTTATCCACTAGAGATTCGTTGCGAACATTTATACTATCTAGCGACATTAAAGTATTTAACAAAAATGTTTAGGACAGGTAAAAATATGTTAGAATCATAAGTCAGACAATAAAATGCGGACGTGGCGGAATTGGTAGACGCGCTAGATTTAGGTTCTAGTGTCTTTGGCGTGAGAGTTCGAGTCTCTCCGTCCGCATGACTCAACTTTTAATAAAGATAAATTGCCCCTGTTTGTTGTAAATTAATGGAACGATGTCCTAAAAAACTGGGCTTATCTTTAATAACGGATACATTGACAATATTACTATCTTCATCCACTTCTACTTTATAACGTAGATTAAACTTACTGGTATCATTGACTAAGGGGTAAATAACAATATTAGCAGAACTGCCAAACCCTTTTAAATTTCCTGTTTCTTCTGGTTGTAAAGCTTGAGGGTTCATGGCTTCTATATCTGTTAAGTCATATTCGATAGGAATATCTGTGTTATTAATAATATTAACTTCTACGATTCTCTTTGTATCAAACCTGGCCACGGGTTGCCAATAGCCAGGTTGATAGGTTTGGGCAGGGGGATCTTGAGCTTGAATCACAGAAACATTAGAAACCCCTAAAATTAATAATAAAATAAGTGATAATGATTTCATCGAATTGTTTAGATCAAAGTCAGAATTTGTCTTCTGTATTTTATCAATTAATTTTAATCACTACATTTTTTATGGCCAGTTTGCCTAAGTGTCTACACGAGACTGTGTTCCGTACCCAGTTGGGCCAGGCAGCAAGACTTGCTTTGTAACAAAATTTTTCTTCCTGCCTTCTGCCCCCTGCCTTCTGCCTCGCCCGAAAGGTTGTTAATTTATGAGTGAGGATTCCAGTTAGCCCAATCTTGAGGCTTTAAGAAGGTCTTGTATAACTCATGTTCGGGAGTATTAGGTTCTGGTTCATAACAGTATTCCCAACGAACTAAAGGCGGTAAAGACATTAAAATCGATTCAGTACGACCATTGGTTTGTAAGCCAAAAATTGTACCGCGATCGTACACTAAATTAAACTCAACATACCGTCCCCGACGATACAATTGAAATTGTCTTTCTCTGTCTCCATATTCTGTGTTACGGCGTTCTTTTACAATAGGAAGATAAGCCGATAAAAAGGCCTGTCCACAGTCATTAACAAAGGCAAATAAATCTTCCCAAGTACGGGGTTTTACAGCAGGTAATTGATCACTATATTTCGCTGCTGCTTTATCAGCATGAGGACCGCGATATAAAGGGTCAGTCCCATCTTGATAATCAAAGAAAATACCGCCAACTCCGCGCATTTCTTGACGATGTTTCAGATAGAAATATTCATCACACCAAGGCTTAAACACGGGATAATATTCAGGGTGATGTTGATCGCAAGTTTCCTTTAACTTTTGGTGAAATTGGGCTGCATCTTCTGCAAAAGGATAATAGGGAGTTAAGTCAATACCACCCCCAAACCACCAAACTGGACCCGCTTCAAAATAGCGATAGTTGAGGTGAACCGTAGGAATATAAGGGTTGAGGGGATGAAGTACCATAGAGGTTCCTGTGGCGTAGAAACCGTGCCCTTCTGCTTCAGGACGCTGTTTTAGGATGGAGGGAGGTAACTGTTGTCCCCAGACTTCAGAAAAGTTTACTCCACCTTGTTCTAATAAATTACCGTCTCTGAGGACACGAGAACGGCCACCACCACCTTCTTCCCGTTGCCAACTATCTTCACGAAATTTTTTGCCACCGTCTGCGATTTCTAAACCCTCACAAATTTCATCTTGAAGGGTTTTCATGAACTCACTGACCCGTGTTTTGGCATCGTTCGGGGGTAAGGAAGTTTGTTGAGGGGTAGTAACGTCTGTTGTTATCGGGGTCATAATCTCGTTTTAGGACTTTTACTGAAACGTTCAACGGTAACCTGTCGATTGCACTGACCAAGTTACACTTATGATCAATCTAAGGCTTACTGGGTCAGAAGTATCATTAAGTTTGGTGAAGTTTTCTCTTCCCTGTTCCCTCTTCCCTCTCCCAATATTTATCTAAAATCTTTAAACTGTTATATATGACCCATATTGTAATTTTTTGGCATCGTCGTGACTTGAGACTATCTGATAATATCGGACTTTCCAAAGCATATCAACACAGTTTTAAATTAGTCGGTTTATTCTGTTTGGACCCGAATATTTTGGAGGGACATGATATTGCACCCGCTAGGGTTAACTATCTCTTAGGGTGTTTACAAGCGTTACAAGAAAGCTATCAAAAGTTAGGCAGTCAATTATTAATTTTTTACGGACAACCTACACAAGTCATTCCTCAAGTTGCAGACGCTTTAAGGGTTAGGCGTGTTTTCTGGAATAATGACGTTGAACCCTATAGCAAAAAACGCGATCGCCAAGTTATTGAAGCATTACAAGAAAAAGGGATTCAATCAGAAACCTATTGGGATCAACTATTACACGCACCAGGAGAGATTTTAACTAAAAGTAATAATGATCCTTATAAAGTTTATACTCCGTTTTGGCGCAGTTGGTTAAAAGAAAAAAAAGCAGATATGGCTAAGTCAATTAAAAAATTAGAAGGGTTAAGCGATGAAGAAATAAGTACGGTTAAAAACTTAGGAATGATTGAATTACCTACCGCCAAAGATTTAGGTTATAGTTGGGATGCACCTTTAATTTTAGAACCAGGAGAAAAAGCAGCAAGAGAGCAACTTAATTACTTTTGTGATGGTGCAATTAACTATTATCAAGAACAAAGAAACTATCCTGCTACGGACGGAACTTCTACACTAAGTCCGGCGTTTAAATTCGGTGTTATCGGGATTCGGGAGGTTTGGCAAGCAACCGTTGAAGCTTATGAAAATACCCGCAGTGATGAAGCAAGGGAGAATATACAAACCTGGCAACAAGAAATCGCTTGGCGAGAATTTTATCAACACTGTTTATACTTTTTTCCTGAATTAGCAGAAGGTCCTTATCGAGAAGAATTTAAGGACTTTCCTTGGGATAATAACGAACAATATTTTCAAGCTTGGTGTGAGGGAAAAACCGGTTATCCTATTGTTGATGCTGCTATGAGACAGTTAAATGAAACGGGATGGATGCACAACCGATGTCGCATGATTGTTGCTAGTTTTTTGACCAAAGATTTGATTATAAATTGGCAATGGGGAGAAAAATATTTTATGCAAAAATTGATCGATGGGGACTTATCCGCTAATAATGGAGGATGGCAATGGAGTGCATCCAGTGGGATGGACCCGAAACCTCTACGCATCTTTAACCCGGCTAGTCAAGCGCAAAAATATGATCCAGATGGGGAATATATTCGTCTATGGGTTCCGGAAATAAGTTCTCTTGATACAGAATATTTAGTAACTGGAAAAATACCACCTTTAGAAGCGCATAGTTGTGGCTATCCTCAACCTATTGTTGATCATAAACAGCAGCAACGGGAGTTTAAAGAACGATATAAACAGATTAAAAAGTAATGACTTAATTATTTATACTTAAAATAACACTAACTAAAATAGCAACCGCAGCAGTAACTAATACACCTAATGAGACATTTAATTGTTGTTTATTGGCATCTTGATAACCTTTTATTTCGCTTCTAATTGCGTTTACTTCACTTCTAATAGCATTAACTTGTTCATCGGATGATTTTTTCCAAGCTTCTAATTTTTCATCAGAAACTTGTTTATATAAATCTAACTTTTCTGAATAAAATTCTACCTTTTCAGTTAATACGGTAATTTTGTCAATAATTGTTTCAAACTCTCTTTCTGTCATTTTTTTGTCCTCGAATATCAACTTACTATCTATATTCTAACTTAGATATTTAATTACTCATACTTAAAATAACACTAACTAAAATAGCAACCGCAGCAGTAACTAACACACCTAATGAGACATTTAATTGTTGTTTATTGGCATCTTGATAACCTTTTATTTCGCTTCTAATGGCATTAATTTGTTCATCGGATGATTTTTTCCAAGCTTCTAATTTTTCATCAGTAGATTTTTGAATCTGCTCAATTTTTTCATCAGAAACTTGTTTATATAAATCCAACTTTTCTGAATAAAATTCTACCTTTTCAGTTAATACGGTAATTTTGTCAATAATTGTTTCAAACTCTCGTTCTGTCATTTTCTTGTCCTCGAATATCAACTTACTATCTATATTCTAACTTAGATATTTAATTACTCATACTTAAAATAACACTAACCAAAATAGCAACCGCAGCAGTAACTAACACACCTAATGAGACATTTAATTGTTGTTTATTGGCATCTTGATAACCCTTTATTTCGCTTCTAATGGCATTAATTTGTTCATCGGATGATTTTTTCCAAGCTTCTAATTTTTCGTCAGAAACTTGTTTATATAAATCTAACTTTTCTGAATAAAATTCTACCTTTTCAGTTAATACGGTAATTTTGTCAATAATTGTTTCAAACTCTCTTTCTGTCATTTTTTTGTCCTCGAATATCAACTTAC
>JASJDD010000188.1 GCA_030065735.1 Crocosphaera sp. | reverse complement strand
GAAGCACATGGTAGGCAGGGACTCTGCCGAACGGAAACCGTCTGTCAAGTCGATGTGTCGGGGGCAATGAGCCTAGATAACTGGCGTAGGGGGACTATCCCTCTGTGGGCAGAAATATCCCATCGTGAGTTGGGAAGCCCCAACTATAATCTGTGATTTAGTTGGGGAGGATGTCACTCTTAGTCAAGCTCAACTCTAGTGAACTACCACAGGCTGACGCTTGCGTACAGCGTGGGCTTCCTATCCAACAGATAGCGGTGTAGTGGATTTCTTGCGTGGGGCTTCTTTCGAGATTTAAGCTAAAAATTATTTAATGGTAAGCGAGATAATAAAGAAAACATCCCAAAGACAATTAAAGAAACCCCACTAATCGGATTAATCCAAGTAGACCAACGACGTAATTCTAACAACTTTTTCAAGGTAGCTGTAAAGGTTCCTGCTAAGATTAAGGGAAGAACATAACCCACCGTATAAGCTAATAATAATACACCGCCCAAAATTAAGTCTTGTTTCGTAGCAACCCACGCTAATAACGTCGCTAAAACGGGGGTACTGCAAGGAGAAGCAACTAAACCAAAGGTTAACCCCAAAGAGTAGGAACGAATTCCAGGAGGAAGATCATCGGTTATCCAATTAGTTTCTCCTAAAGAGGGAAACTGAAAGGAAATAACTTCTAGAAGATTTAAACCCATTAAAATAGCAATAACACTGACAACAATAGGTAATCCTACGCCAATTTGTCCATAAACTTTACCTAAAGATGCTGCTAGAATACCTAATCCTGCTAGGGTAGTCGCTAACCCCAAAGAAAACCAAGTAGATTGACGCATTCCTTGTAATTTTCCTTGAGATTCATAACCTCCAATGTAAGCAATGGTAATGGGTAACATGGACAGCATACAAGGGGTTAAACTGGTTAATAATCCCGCTAAAAAAATGATAGCAATACTAATCAAACTAAGGTGATCAAGTTGTAAGGAAACTAAGCGATTAGCGAATTGTTGAAGGTGATAAATTTGAGTTTGCCAAGAATCGAGCATAGCTAAGATAGTATGGAAGTAGAGTGGCTCATGCTTTATTATAACTTAATCGTTTTAATCTTTGCTGGTATCTGATTGAAGATGGCCTAAAAAATGACCAATCAGATATAAAGAACCTGCTATAACAATCCTTTGGTCAGGTTGTTTATATTGAGTTGCTTCTTTTAGCGCAGACAAAACTGTTTCTTTAGTTTTGATTTGTCTTAATTTGGGACATATTTTTTGTGCTAATGCTGCTAGATTATCAGGGTTGGCTGTGCTATGCTCAGGGACAGGCACTAAATATAAACTATCATTTTCTCTTAGTAATTCTTGAAACACTTTATCATGTTCTTTAGTAGATAACATCCCCATTATCCAAATAATTGGTTGCTTCAAAGTATCAACATAATGGCGTAACATCTTAGCAGCAGCCGGATTATGCGCTCCATCAATAAGAATAGAATGCTCTCGCCACTTTATCCATTGTACTCTACCTAACCATTGAGTGTTTTTAATACCTTGCTTAATATGGTCATTAGTGATATTTTGACCTTGTTTTTGTAAAATTTTTATGGCTTCTATAGCCAAAGCAGAATTGTTTAGCTGCATTTTACCCAATAAAGGTAAGCTATATTTAATATTTTGATAAATTGCCAAATTGTTATCAATATAACTAGCGGGTTCAACCCAGATATTAGGACAATTTAACGCTTTAATACGAGATTCAAAAACAGGTTTAACTTCATCAGGGACTTGACCCATAATAACAGGACATTTTGACTTAAAGATCCCTGCTTTTTCTTTAGCAATATCCTTTAAAGTAGGACCTAAATGCTGCCAATGTTCTCGACTAATAGAAGTAATAACCGTAGCCAAAGGACTGTCGCAAACATTAGTAGCATCTAAACGACCCCCTAGTCCAACTTCTATAATAGCAATATCAACTTTTTCTTGATAAAAATAAACCCAAGCAGCAGCCGTAATCACTTCAAATTGTGTTGGAATATCCTGATTAAAATTGATTGAATTTTTAATCTCAATTAAAATGGTTTCTAGTGCAGACGCTGGAATCGGTTGATTATTAATACAAATTCTTTCTGTCCAATCAATTAAATGAGGAGAAGTATAACGTCCTACTTTGTAACCTGCCTCAGTTAAAATTGAAGATAAATAAGCACAAACTGAACCCTTACCATTTGTTCCTCCCACGTGAATCATGGGAATAGTTTGATGAGGATTATTCAATTGATCTAATAAAGTTTTGATACGTTCTAAACCTAAATGAACACCAAAACGCTGAAAGCTTTGTAGAATTGAAGTGATACTCATAAATACCAGTAATTAGGCAATCACAAATCTGTTGAGACAAGCAGGGGGAGCAGGGGACGGGTGGGGGAGCAGAGGCAGAAAATGGGACTTCCTTATTTTTTATGTAATCATTTTTTAACATAGAGTGGTCAAGCAACAAAAATAAACGCTACAGTAGATAGAAGTCAGACTGACAATACCGGCCTAGAGGATGAGAGCATTGATAGTAACCTTTAAATGCTGTTTTGGGTTCAATCCTTAGAAAAACTAATAACAAACCCTTCTAGACAAAAGTTAAAGTTATCTATCCACCAATCCAAAAAAGCTGTGTATAATGGGATGATGAGTGAGGCTATAAACTCTGTAGTCAATCTAATGGTGTGAGGAAAGCTGAAAATGCTGAAATTATTATGGAAAACCCTGCTGGTTAGTCCAGCACTAATGGGAATGGTCTTGGCATCTAACTCTGCTGCAACAGCAGCCGAAGGTGTTCCCCAATCTGAATTTAATTACAGTGCTACTCAAGGGCTAGAAATTGCCCAAGCACAGGATGAATTACTAGAAAAGCTTGAAAATTACAGCCAAGAAGGTAACTTAAACAGTAATGACCAAGTTACCAGCGTCAGCGAACTGCGGGATGTTTCCCCTACTGACTGGGCTTACGAAGCATTGCGAAGCTTAGTTGAGCGTTACGGTTGTATTGTTGGTTATCCTGACCGTACCTTCCGAGGCAACCGCGCCACCTCCCGTTGGGAGTTTGCTGCAGGTTTAAACGCTTGTTTAAACACGATGGAACGTTTAATCCAAGAAAACGTTGCGGTTCTTCGGGAAGATATCGAGAAGCTCAAGCGTTTAATGCAGGAATTTGAAGCAGAACTAGCTGCTTTGGGCGCTCGTGTGGATAACTTAGAAGGTCGGGTTGCCTTCTTAGAAGATCACCAATTCTCCACCACCACCAAATTAGTTGGGGAAGTGATCATGGCCGCAACTGCTGCGGGTGGTAGTCGTTCTTCTGAAGACAACCAAGCTGTTTTACAAGACCGCATTCGTTTGAGCTTCAACACCAGTTTCAGTGGGGAAGACCTCTTAGTTACCCGTTTATCTGCCAGTACCGGTACCGGACGCGATCGCTTTACCTTAAACGAGCCGAACCTACGGGTGATTAACCCCAACACCGGCGCACCCATTGGGATTGCTTTCGCTGAAAATACCTTAATCAACCCCACTGCGACCCAAACCTTTAACATTGGTCCTCGTCGTAACGAAGAAAATAATGACGTAACCATTGACTGGGTAGGTTACTATGCTCCCATTGAGCCTTTAAATGACTTCAAGATTGATACCTACGTCAGTGCCTGGGGTGGACGTTGGCACCACTTCGTTCCTACCTTAAACCCCTTCTTCGAGGACTTTGACGGTGGTAAAGGATCTTTAAGTACCTTTGCCCAACGTAACCCCATCTATCGTATCGGTGGTGGTGCTGGTGCTGGTATGAGTTTCAAAGTTGGCTTCCTCGAAAGTTTACTCGGTCCTACTTCTCTTAGCTTCGGTTACTTAGCAGGAACCGCTAACGATCCTTGTCTCAACGGTGGTGGAGAAAACCCCGATGGTAGTATTCGTGGTTGTCAGACTGGTAACGCTATTAACCCTGCTACCGGTTTAGAGTACGCCGAAAGTGATGGTGGTAACGGTTTATTCAACGGTAACTACGGTGCGTTGGCTCAAATCAATACTAACCTCTTCGATGTGGTTAATATTGCTTTCACCTACGTTCACGCTTACCACAAACCTGATTCACCCATCTTCGGTTCTGGTATTCCTTACGGACCTGGGGAAGTGGGAACTTCTTTTGCTAACTTCTCTCGTTCTGAGTTAAATAACGCCTTTGCCGGTGGTTCTGTGGGAGCACCTGGAACTCCAACCCCCGAATTTAACGGTAGTGGTGATAATAGTATTGTCCCCAACCAAGTTAACCCCTTCGACATCGGTGGTAAAGTTACCAACAGTTACGGTGGTCAATTCACCTGGCGTGTTGCTGAATGGATGAACTTCAGTGCCTTTGGTTCTTTCACTAACGTTCGTTTCATCGGTCGTGGAAAGAGTGCTGAGGTTTGGACTGGTGGTGGCGGTTTTGCCTTCCCCGACCTTTTCAAAGAAGGAAACCTCTTAGGTATCTTCGCAGGGGTTCAACCCTATCATGGTGGTCGTAACCGTCCTACCACAGCAAACTTCTTTGAACTTCCCAGTCGTAACCCTGTAACGGCGGAAGTTTTCTACCGTTATCAAGTTACCGACAACATTTCTATCACCCCTGGTGTCATTTGGATTGCTAACCCCGATCAATTTGTCAACATTCAGGGTGCTGACGATGAAGTAATTGGAACCGTTCGTGGAACCTTCTCCTTCTAAACTTTGATAACCCTAATTTGATCTAAGCTCAAGTCTTTGTTAACCCTGTTATGTACAGGGTTATTTCTTTTTTTATACAACTTCTGAGTTCTGACAGCAGTTTTCAAATATTGAAAACTCCTATGAGTTTTGAGTTCATTAAGTTTCCCTGTTCCCTCTCTCAAAAGACGTTATCCTAAAGAGTAAAGATGACGGTTAAGTGACCACCCTATGTCGAAAATAGAAACTAGAACCGAACCCATGGTATTGAACATGGGGCCTCATCATCCCTCAATGCACGGGGTATTACGTCTGATCGTCACTTTAGACGGGGAAGACGTAATTGACTGTGAACCTGTAATCGGGTATCTTCATCGAGGGATGGAGAAAATTGCGGAAAATCGCACTAACGTGATGTACGTTCCCTATGTTAGCCGTTGGGATTATGCGGCCGGAATGTTCAACGAAGCGATCACCGTCAATGCACCTGAACAATTAGCGGATATTGAAGTTCCCAAACGGGCCCAATATATTCGGGTCATTATGTTAGAACTCAACCGTATTGCTAACCATTTACTGTGGTTAGGTCCCTTTTTAGCAGATGTTGGCGCACAAACTCCCTTCTTTTACATTTTCCGTGAACGGGAAATGATTTACGATCTTTGGGAAGCAGCCTCCGGAATGCGCTTGATTAATAATAACTACTTCCGTGTTGGTGGGGTAGCAGTCGATTTACCCTACGGTTGGATCGATAAATGCGAAGATTTTTGTGACCATTTTGACCCCAAAGTAGATGAATACGAGAAATTAATCACCAATAACCCCATTTTCCGCCGTCGTGTGGAAGGAGTCGGTACCATTACCCGCGATGAAGCCATTAACTGGGGACTCTCTGGCCCGATGTTACGGGGTTCTGGGGTTAAATGGGACCTGCGTAAAGTAGACCATTACGAATGTTATGATGACTTCGACTGGGAAGTACAATGGGAAACCGCAGGGGACTGTTTTGCCCGTTATCTAGTTCGTATTCGGGAAATGCGTGAATCGGTTAAAATCATTCGTCAAGCGTTAAAAGGGATTCCAGGAGGTCCCTATGAAAACCTGGAAGCAAAACGCATGATGGAAGGGAAAAAATCCGAATGGAATGATTTTGACTATCAATACATCGCTAAAAAAGTCGCCCCTACTTTTAAAATTCCTGAAGGGGAACATTATGTGCGTTTAGAAAGCGGTAAAGGGGAACTCGGAATCTTTATTGTAGGTAATAACGATGTCTTCCCCTGGCGTTGGAAAATTCGCGCCCCTGACTTCAATAATTTACAAATTCTACCTCACCTGCTTAAAGGGGTTAAAGTTGCTGATATTATGGCAATTTTGGGTAGTATTGATGTCATTATGGGTTCTGTAGATCGTTAAGGGTTTTCTGTCCATAATTATCAATTATTGAGGGGTTTCGTCCCCTCTCTTTTTTGGCCTTAGTTTATAATAAAAGTATTCCTCTAGCGTTTCGAGCTTAACCGAGTAGTATTGAGAGGATTCGCATAAAACACATACTGCTAATAATTTAACCCATGAATGAACCAGTGACAGTTAAATATTCTTTAGAAGAAGTTTTACAACGTATTGAGAATAAACTAGACAACAACCAGAAAAATTTTGATCAAAAATTAAATACTTTCCAGAGAGATGTTAATCAAAAATTAGATACTTTGCAAAAAGACTTTGATCATAAATTAGATACTTTCCAAAAAGAAGTCAAACAAGAAATTAAAGATGTTAACACTAAACTGGATACTATCCAAAAAGATGTAACCGATTTAAAAGTAGGACAAACAAAACTAGAAGAAAAAGTGGATGGTTTAGGAAAACGATTGGATTATCAAGAGTTTATTAATGGTGGGGTTATCATCGGTTTGCTTGCTGCTGTATTAGGAAGTCTAGCTAAAATGTTGGGATGGATTGGTAATCCTTAATTTCTAATTCTAAGTTTCATAGCTTTAATAATTAGTCACTAAAATTTCTCTAATTTTGCCTCGTTTACTTCCTTTAGAATTAATCATTCTTGATGCTAAAATACGACTAATGTTAAAGTCTTGGTATAACTCATCAAAGAAAGGATCATCAACATAATTTGTCGGATCTGAATTACTTAACATTTGTAATGCACCTTGTTTTGATGCTTTTACAAATACATCCCTTAATTTTCTTTGTTCATCATCATTAAATTCTAAAGAACTATAAGCATTAAAATTCGCTGTTTCACTAATCGGACGATAGGGTGGATCATAATAAATAAAGGTAGATTCATCGGCATAACTGAGAACTTCTGCAAAATCTGTGTGTTTAATTTCAGCAATTTGAAACGATTGACTAACAGCAATTAAATTATTTTCATTCAGTATTTTAGGATTTTTATAACGACCTATTGGTACATTAAAATATCCCTTACTATTGACCCTATATAACCCATTAAAACAAGTTTTATTCAAAAATATTGTATAAGCTGCTCTTTTTATCCACTCTTGTGTATAATTATTAGCATCAGTTTGTTTGTCAAATGTATTATAATCATTTCTTACTTGGTAATATAACTCTTTTCTTTTTTCAGTCTCTAAACTAAGATATTGACTTTCTAAAATTGATAATTGTTCAACGAGATCATTTACGTCATTCTGAATTACTTTATAAAGAATAATTAATTCTGTATTTTTGTCAAAAAGATAAGCTTTTTTGATTTTAAAATTAGAATAAATATCAAAAAATACGGCACCTCCACCAAAAAAAGGTTCTATATAATTTTTAATTTTCCCTTGTTGAAGTTGTTGAGGATATTGTTTTTTGATTTCGGGCAATAATTGAGTTTTTCCCCCTGCCCATTTCAGCACAGGAGACGGTTTAATCAAATCTTGATGATCTTGATCTAAAAAAAGAGATAATTGTTGAGTTGACTGATAGTTGATTTCATTAACCATTAATAAATTAATCAACGAAAATATCCTTAAAATTATACTATGATATCAAGGTAGTTGATCAATAATCTCTTATAATCAACAATGAATGAGTTGATAACTTATAACTAACTCTTATTCTAATCCCTTGATATTAAATAGAAAAATTTGCTATTATAGAAGCATAATTTAATCTAGGTCTGCTTTCAGTTTTTAGTTGCTATCTATGTCATCTCCAAAAACCTCTTTACCTCCCAATTTAGCCCGTATTGTAGAAAAGTTTAAAAAGCGTTCTGACCCCAAAAAACGCTATGAACAATTACTTTGGTATGCTAAAAAATTAGAAGCGATACCCGAAGATAGTAAAGTAGAAGAAAATAAAGTCCAAGGATGTGTTTCTCAAGTTTACATTACAGCAGACTTGGAAGACGGAAAAATCTGGTATAAAGGCGATTCAGATGCTCAATTAGTCAAAGGGTTAGTCGCTTTATTAATCGAAGGGTTAAATGGGTTAACCCCTAATGAAATTATAGAAGTTACCCCTGATTTTATCGAAGAAACAGGACTTAACGTGAGCTTAACCCCATCCCGTGCCAATGGCTTTTATAATATATTCCAGATGATGAAAAAGAAAGCTTTAGCTTTTCAATTAGGAACATCCGCTTAACTCTTATCTAGCATAATATTTCTGATAAAGCATTAAAGACAATTCCGTATTTTTCTGTTAACTGTTTTATTTTGTTTTATTGATCACTTTTTTGTCAATCATAATCAGAAATATTATTATCTAGAAGCTTATTCCGATTCACTTTCACTGTCATGGGAATGATGAGAGTGTTCATCAGAAATAGTGCGAGTACACATCCAATTACTGGGAAGCGAAGACGGCCAACCCATGCGAATTGCCTCAGGACAAATAGTCATAACTGTTAGTTGACAATCAATTAATTGAAATCCCTCTTTTTCACACTGTTTTAAGCTATGTTTGAGGATAGAATCATTTTTAAATTCAGTGGTTCGATTACATTGAATACAAACCATATGATGATGATGATTAGGATGGGGATGATTTAATTCATAATGTTTATGACCCTCTGCTAATTCTAGCTCTCGTAAAATTCCCATACGAGACATTAACTTAACACTACGATAAATGGTTGATAGACTGATTGTCTCTCCTCGTTGCTCTAGAAGTTCAAACAATTCCTCAGCACTCAAATGGTTTCCTCTTGGGAGGTTTTGGAAGACGTGCAGTATTTTTTCCCTTTGTGGAGTCAAACGCCAACCTCTGGCATTTAATTCAGCTTTTAGGGAATTGGCTGTGTAG
>JASJDD010000187.1 GCA_030065735.1 Crocosphaera sp. | reverse complement strand
CAGCAGCAAAGGCTTTGGCAGTATCATCTAATAATTGACGCTGCTCAGGGGTAGGTTGAAACTTGACAACTAAAGTTAAGACTTGTTTCATCGACCTTAAAAATTCACAGAGGTAAGTTTAGCATAATATCCTGTGCAAAGCACGTTTGTTTGTTGGTCGCAATTCCTCCCACGAACTTCGTGCCTTGTTCGGGGCTTCCTTGCGACATTTCGGTGATAGAATATTATGTTGTATCAGTTATAAATGGCAGTGATTGAACGTTATACCTTGCCAGAAATGGGCCAACTGTGGACAGATAGCTATAAGCTGAAAACTTGGTTACAAGTCGAAATTGCAGTTTGTGAGGCACAAGCAGAATTAGGTTACATCCCCAAAGAAGCAGTGGCAGAAATCAAGGGAAAAGCTAATTTTGACCCGCAACGGGTATTAGAAATTGAAGCAGAAGTCCGTCATGATGTCATTGCCTTTCTGACAAATGTTAACGAATATGTAGGTGATGCTGGCCGTTACATCCATTTAGGGTTAACCAGTTCTGATGTTCTAGACACAGCCTTGGCTTTACAACTGGTGGCCAGTTTAAACTTGATATTAGAACGTCTCGAAGATTTGATCCAAGCTTTGCGTTATCAAGCACAACAGCATCGTAACACGGTAATGGTCGGGCGATCGCATGGTATTCACGCTGAACCTATTACCTTTGGCTTTAAGTTGGCAGGGTGGTTGGCCGAAGTCTTACGCAACCGAGAACGATTGGTTAAGCTACGCAGTACCATTGGTGTGGGTAAGATATCTGGGGCCGTGGGAACTTATGCGAATGTTGATCCCAGGGTAGAAGCTTTGTCCTGTCAATATTTAGGTTTAGAACCTGATACTGCTTCGACTCAAGTGATCTCGCGCGATCGCCATGCAGAGTTTGTGCAACAATTGGCTTTATTAGCAGCATCGGTAGAACGGTTTGCCGTGGAAATTAGAAATCTACAACGAACGGATGTTTTAGAGGTAGAAGAATACTTTTCTAAAGGACAAAAAGGGTCCTCTGCTATGCCTCACAAACGGAACCCGATTCGTTCGGAACGTTTAACGGGTATTGCCCGTATTATTAGAAGTTATACGGTTGCTGCCTTAGAAAACGTTGCTTTATGGCATGAAAGGGACATTTCCCATAGTTCTGTGGAACGGGTGATGTTACCAGATACTTGTATTTTGACCCATTTTATGTTGAAAGAAATTACCAATTTAGTGAAGAATTTATTGGTTTATCCTGACAACATGAAACGCAATATGAATGTTTATGGTGGGGTAATTTTTAGTCAACGGGTATTATTGACTTTAGTGGAAAAAGGGATGAGTCGGGAAGATGCTTACAAAGTGGTGCAAAAATGCGCCCACGAAGCTTGGAATAAAGAAGATGGTAATTTCCATGATTTAATTCGTGAAGATGGCCAAGTGACGCAATATCTTTCCCCTGAAGAGATCGAAAATTGTTTTGATCCTCAACATCATTTACAAAATTTAGATACTATCTATCAACGGTTAGGCATTTGAACCCCATCTAGGGAGACTAATAAAGTAGAAATAAGTGGAAGTTTAGATGCTCTCAACACTTTTGTATGTCAAACTTTAACAATATAAGGAAAGTGACAAGGGGAATGATCAGAAGATTCTTGCAAAGTTTGAGCAACCTCGGCAACATTATCAGGATCAATTTGTTGAAGATATTTCAATAAACTTTGACTTTCTTCTAATAATTGACTGACATTAACGGTTTCATAGTCAGGTTGATAGTCACGGAGTCGTCTTACCCCTTCTCCTAACAAAATAACGGCACCGCGCCAGTTATGATTAGTAAGATGATAACACCCGACTGCCACTTGTAAAATACCCTGATAAAAACGTTTATCCGACTCTGCTGCATCGATCCAAATCGCTTCTAAGGTATCATGACAAGCATAAAATTCCCTTCGATTAAATTGGTCAATTCCTTGCAAAAATGCCTCTGATATCATAATTTTTCTCAAGCTGACATATTTTCTCGAACTTCTTTAATGAACTTTATGTCAATTTCTTGTTCTTGGCCAGCAAACTCATTATCTGGAGTAATAAATAACATACAATGACATTCTTTGCGTTCTCGCATGGGTACACAAGGACAGTTCCAATAGGTATTTTTAACTTCTGCTTCTTTGTCTTCGTAATGACGACAGGGACATAACGGAGCCCCTAATTCTTCCTTATGTCTAGCCAATCCTTCAATAACTACTGCTGTTACAGAAGGTTCGCTACAAAAGTAGGTATCTGTGCGTTTAGCGTACTGTTCAGCAAAATTTTTCATTGCCTCTAGCACTTTATCACTTTGATTATTATCGAGGTTAGTTGCACTCATAAATATTTGAGGATGGATCTTTACATTACATACATTATTACACCAATATCCCGTCGTGAGTCGGGAAGCCCCAACTATAATCTGTGATTTAGTTGGGGAGGATGTCACGAAGCGAAAGTGGCGTACGTGGGAGAATGTCACCGAATTGGTTGACGAGTTAAGCTTAAGTCAATTATCATTATCATTAACATTAACCCATAGAATCAGCCTGTCTATGGGTTGTTTATTTAACCACAAAATTCACTATAGGGAATGTCTCCCATTGAATCTAATCAGTCCCCAAACCCTGACGAAGAATTTGAAACCGCTTTGATGGAAGTGGAGCGATCATTACTCAAGCTTAAAGAACGCTACAAAGAGGTTCAGCAAGCACAAAAGCAAAAATTAGACTTAGAAAACAGATTAACCACTGTATCTCCAGAAGACACCGCAGAAGTGCAGAAAATTAAGGAGGAACTGCAACAATTAACCATTACCCTAGAAAGCAACTTACTAAAGGATCAAGAGATAAAAACCCTATTATGGCAAGGCATTCGTCAAGGATTATTGGGAGAAGTGTTTTGGCAAATTGTTCGCTTTGGTGGGTTAGGGATTATTTTAGGATGGTTATTGAAAACTTGGGCGAGTTAAGGGATTTTCTTTGTGTCTTTTCCTGCAGTATCTGAAGACTTAAGTTTTAAGGCTGATATTAAACCAAACAATCCACTGGTTGCTAACATAACCAAAGTGGAAGGTTCAGGAACACTTACTGGCTCTTGAGATTCGGGGGGCATCTCTCCATCCCCGTGATCTCCGTGGCCACCATCTCCATGACCCCCGTGACCCCCATGTTCGTCCACAGCGTTCGGAGCAACATCATCATGAGTTCCTGCAAATAGACCATCCTGATTTTCAGCCCCTAACCAGATATGAATCATGTGAAATCCAGGAGTCATCAGGGTATTATAAAAAGGGTATTGAGAGGGATCAGGCTCTTCGTAAATAGCAATATCGATGTCATCATCAGCGAGTCCAGCTAAAAGTGCGCTCACCCACTCTTCATCAGATAAATCTTGGTCAAAAATGACTGCTTCTGAATCTAAAGAGCCAATATTATCAATCTTTACACCGTTATGAGTGTGCCAAGACGCTAAACTGCCAAAAACTTCAAAAATATCTGGTGCAGATGTGTCATAATTCTGCTTAAAGTTTTGATAGTGGCTTAACAGTTCATTCGGTTCAACCCCTTCGAGAGTATTATAGAATCCTGTACCTGATTCATCTACTAGATACTGTTCCTGAAAATAATATGCTGCTACTAAATTTCCGTGTTCATCAAAATTTAAACCCAGGGGGTCGGTGGCAACAGGAGGATTAAGAATATCTAATGGTTTAACGTAATGAACACCATGACCTCTAAATATAGGAGTAAACGGGCGAAAACCAGCATTGATTGCATTAGTTAAGCCATCTGTTCCCATATAATTTGAGAGATTACTAAATGTTTCGGTGATAATTGTTTCTGCTTCTGTTGATAAATCACCCTGTAATCCTTCGTAGTAATTGATTACATTAAGGGCATTATTAGCTGCATTAAGACTATTATTCGCTGCAATATCAGAAGGATCGTAAAAATAGTTGAGATCGGCTGCAGATGCAGATAAGGCCGTTCCTGCCATAAAACTTACAGAAATGGTACCGATAATTGCAAGTTGTTTATTCATGATTTTTGGTTCTCCTTATTATCTAAACATTGAGGCAAAAGCAAGTATTTATACTTAACTTTATGAGGTAAATATTGTAGATTTACTTAGGGAAAAATTAAATGAGTAACTCAATTTAAGCAGAGATTTTCGGAGTTTTAACCATTAAATCATTAAGTTAAGATTAAGAAAATGACTTAATCTTAACGAGGATTGATATTCTAATATTCGGTTTATATCTATTTTTCTAAAGCTAATTGCACTAATTGATCCACTAATTGTTCAAAATTAATTCCTGTTGCTTTCCACAGTTGAGGATACATACTAAACTGAGTAAATCCTGGTAAGGTATTAATTTCATTGAGATAAATTGCTTGGGTTTCTTCTACATAAAAAAAGTCCACTCTAGCGAGGCCAGCAGCATCAACAGTTTTAAATGCTTTGATAGCCATTTCTTGAATTTGGGTAACAATGTTTTCAGGTACATTAGCAGGAATATGGACTTGAGAACGACCTTCTGTATACTTAGTTTCATAGTCATAAAAATCACTATCAAAAGTAATTTCTCCTACCACAGAGGCTTTGGGATTATCATTTCCTAAAACAGCACATTCTAACTCTCTGGCCGTGACTCCTGCTTCGATAACAATGCGTCGATCATAACTGGCCGCGTTATCTAAGGCCCTTTCTAACTCAGAATGCGATCGCACTTTAGCAATACCCACCGATGACCCTAAATTAGCCGGTTTAACAAAGCAAGGATAACCTAACGCTGCTTCGATGTCATCACAGAGTTTGGGGAAAATACAGGGATTAGACCAAACCTGCGATCGCTCAACGGACTGATACTTTACTTGGGGAACTCCAGCTTGAGCAAAGGCCATTTTCATGGCAATTTTATCCATGCCTAGGGCTGATCCTAACACTCCACTGCCCACAAAAGGAACCTGCATTAAGGTTAATAACCCTTGAATGGTTCCATCTTCTCCATTGGGTCCATGCAGGACAGGAAACCACACTTCTACTGCTTGGACTTGAGGTGGAAACTGCCATAACTGGGAAGGGTTTGTGTCTTCGCTGGAGAGAGGGATTTTGCTTTCTAAGACGTTTTGTGCTGCATCTCCTGCTATCCAAACGCCATTTTTTTGAATATAGACGGGAAGGATATCATATTTATTGGCATTGTTACCTGTTTGCAACCCTTGGGCAATGGCCTGTGCAGAGTTGATGGAAACCTCATGTTCTCCAGACCGTCCGCCGAATAATAATCCTACCCGTATTTTAGCCATTGTCACTACTCCCGTGCTTTTCTTGTTAATTATGGTTATAATTGACCCTTGTTATGGGTTGGACGTTCCCTAAACTTAATTTACCTTAAAGTAAGGTAGAGTATTGTAAATCTTGACTCCTAAAATCCTGATTATGCCATCTCCTATAATAGCTCCCTTTGGTTCTTGGAAATCCCCGATTACGTCTGATTTAATTGTTGCTCAAAGCATTAAATTAGGAGGTGTGATTTTTGATAATAATGATATTTATTGGTTAGAAGGAAGACCTCAAGAGAAAGGACGCAATGTATTAGTTAAATATAGTCCTGATGGGCAAATAACTGAGATAACGCCTCAACCTTTTAATGTTCGTAGTTGTGTTCATGAATTAGGAGGTGGTTCTTTTTTAGTTAGTAATAGTGTTGTTTATTTTATTAATTATCAAGACCAACGTCTTTATCAGCAGTTACCTAATGAAAAACCCAAATCTTTAACCCCTGATAATCAATGTCGTTACGCTGATTTTATTTTAGATTCTCATCATAATCGCTTAATTAGTGTTTGTGAGGATCATAGTCATGCTGATAGGGAATGTGAAAATAAAATTGTTGCTATTGATATTCAGACAGGAGAAATCAAAACACTAATAGAAGGGGATGATTTTTATTCTTCTCCTCGTTTAAGTCCTGATGGAACAAAACTGGCTTGGATTAGTTGGAATCACCCAAATATGCCTTGGGATGGGACAAAATTATGGTTAGGAAATGTCGAAAGTGATAGCTCATTAAAGGAGATAAAATGGATTGCAGGAGACACAAATGAAGCCATTAATGAACCCAAATGGTCACCTGATGGTCAATTATATTATGTAAGTGATAAGTCAGGTTGGTCTAATCTTTATTGTTATAAATCTAATCTAAATAATGTTCCTATATTTCCTTTAACGGGTGAATTTTCCTATCCTCATTGGGTGTTTGGGTTATCCACTTATACCTTTCCATCAGAAAAGGAAATTATCTGCGCTTTTACTCAGGACGGACGTTGGTATTTAGGAAGTTTAAATATAGGACATAAACAACTGAGTCTCTTGGAGCTTCCTTACACTAATATAGCTTCTCTTCATAGTTATGGGAAAAAGGTTGTATTCATCGGTTCATCGACCCTAGAACCAGCAGCAGTTATTCATTTAGATTTGAATTTAAGTCAAACTAATGTATTAAAATCATCTTGTGAACTTGACATTGATTCTGGCTATTTTTCTCAGCCAGAATTGATTGAATTTCCCACAGAAAATGGATTAACGGCCTACGCTTGGTATTATCCTCCTCAGAATAAAGATTATACTTCTCCTCCTGAAGATTTACCTCCATTATTAGTTAAAAGTCACGGAGGCCCAACCGCAGCAACAACCCCTAGTTTTAGCTTAAAAATTCAATATTGGACCAGTCGAGGATTTGGTTATCTTGATGTTAACTATGGGGGAAGTACAGGGTTTGGAAAAGCGTACCGTCAACGGTTAGATAAAAATTGGGGTGTTGTTGATGTGAATGATTGTATTAATGGAGCAAACTATTTAGTCAAACAAGGAAAAGTAGACGGCGATCGCTTGGCAATTTCTGGAGGAAGTGCCGGCGGTTATACCACTTTAGCAGCCTTAACGTTTGGAGATACATTTAAAGCGGGAGCTAGTTATTATGGGGTGAGTGATTTAGAATTATTGGCAAAAGATACCCATAAATTTGAGTCCCGTTACTTAGATAAATTAGTTGGTAAATATCCCGAAGAAAAAGAAATTTATGAACAGCGATCGCCCATTAATTTTACCGAGCAATTAAATTGTCCTGTGATATTTTTCCAAGGTTTGGAAGATAAAGTGGTGCCTCCTAATCAAGCTGAAATGATGGTAGAATCCCTTACAAAAAAAGGAATCCCTGTTGCTTATGTTCCCTTTGAAGGGGAACAACATGGTTTCCGACGTGCTGAAAATATTAAATATGCTTTAGACAGTGAATTCTATTTTTATTCTCGTATTTTTAAGTTTACTCCTGCTGAAGATTTAGAACCTATTAATATTTTAAATTATGATTCCTAAACAAAAAATTTCTCTCTCTTTGTCTAATTTACTGCTCATTGGTAGTGCTGCTTTTTTACTCTTATTATTGTGGCAACTCAAAGGATTAATTATTATTCTGATGATTGCCATTGTTATTGCATCTACCTTAAGTCCTTTAGTGAAAAGTGTTGAAAGGATTGGAATTCCTCGCTGGTTTTCTGTTATTTTTGTCTATTTAATGTTGTTATTATTATTGACAGGAATAGGCTTATTATTGGGTCCAACAATTCTGACACAAATTCAACGTTTACTGGAAAAATTACCAGGCTATATAGAAATATTGAGTGAACAAATTCAATATTTTATGACAGAAAAAGGCTTCACAGAGCCAGAAATCCTTGATTTTATTAATAAACAATTCAATTTACAATCCATAGTTTCTTGGACATTCAAGTCAAGTCAACAACTATTAATTGGGGTTAGTGGTTTAACCAGAGGGATTGTTGGAGGCGTTTTAAATGTTCTTTTAGCTATCTTATTATCAGGTTATATGTTATCAGGTTCCCAAAAATTAATTAATGGAATTGTTAGCTTATTTCCCACCCCTTGGAATGAGAAATTAAAAGCACAAGTCGTTCCAGTGAGTCAAAGAATGGGTGGCTATATTCAAGGAAGATTATTGGTTTCTTTTATTCTGGGTTTAGCCGTTAGTTTGGGGTTAAAATTTTTAGGAATTGGCGAGTTTGCATTAGGGTTAGGAACCATTGCCGGAATTACGAATTTGATCCCTTTCTTTGGTCCAGTTTTAGGATCAATTCCTGCTTTAATTGTAGCCATTGCTCAAGGTGGATGGCTGTTTCTTTGGGTACTTTTATTATTTGTTATTATTCAAAATTTAGAAACTTATGTTCTTGATCCTTTATTAGTTGGTTCCTCGGTTAATGTGCCTCCCTTATATCAATTATTAGCTGTCTTAAGTGGGGTTCAACTATTAGGAATTTTAGGAGCCTTAATTCTCCCTCCCTGGGTTGCCGGAGCAGGTTTATTACTACAAAATCTTTATTTAACACCAAAATTAGCTGCTGAAAATAATAATGATTTTAACAGTAATAATATTGATCAATAGATGCTAGAAAAGAATTTAGAATTTAGAATTTAGAATGAGTAGGAAAAATTAATTCTAGATTCTACATTTTCAACACAACTTAACGAAGTCAGAAGTTCCTCACTACTACCATGCGCTATCGCAGCAATTCTCATTTTGGGAAAAATAGGAGCATTAGTTCTCCAGACTGGAATAATTATCATTTAATTGTTGATGGAAAACGATACGAAGCCAAACATAAAAGTTATGAAGATTGGTTACGATTTTACCCTTAATTATTAAAATAAACTTATATTTAGGAATTAAACCAACCATTAATAAGTAGTCGGACATAAATAAACAGCACTATGTTAAAAAATGTTTTCCCGATGAATTCCTCCTGACTCCTGACTCCTGTGCGATAGCGCCGGAACGTAGTGAGGAACTCCTGACTCCTCGTCTCACAGTTAACTTT
>JASJDD010000006.1 GCA_030065735.1 Crocosphaera sp. | reverse complement strand
TCTTGTTTTAACTGAGGTATCAGTTTTTTAACCTCATATCCTGACAATCCCTTCCCTGTATCTATATACGTTTGGTTCATCAAGTTCAGGCAATAATTCCACAACCATCGGCAGTTACCAAAGCTTTGCTCTAGTAACTGCTTTTGCTCTGTATTGGGATATAGCCTTACTTTGACGACCTTGAGCATATTAGAGTTAACTGGGTTTTCTATAAAGTATGCTAGCATAGGTTTGTCTAATGTGGACGCTACGCGGGTTAATTTATTGCTCGAAATTCATCCCACGCCGAAACGTAGTTTTTCTCGTAGTGTTTACGGCGTGGGGCTTCTTTCGAGATTTAAGCTAAAACGATAAATGTTTACCGCTTAATAGCTTATTATTATCAATTTTTACGCTATCCTTAAAACCATCAGACCCTAGTATACAAGGTCATCGCCATGAAAAAACTTTTATTCCTCATTTTATTTATCGTGGGCTTATGGGTTGCGCTAACCAATTTTAAAGGGTTGGCAACCCAAGGCAACTATGAGTCAATTATTGTTAATTTCCGTGAAGATGTTTCCACCACCACCCTCAGTCAACAACTAGAAGCGATCGCCACTAACTACAACAGAAACCTAAGTCTTAATAGCATCTATGCGATCGACGAACACATTTATACCCTTGCAGGGAACAAAGAACTATTAAACAGTCTTAAACACTCTCCCTTAAAACAGTATGTCGATTATATCGAACCCAACTACATTTATCATGCTTTAGAAGCCCCCAACGATCCTGACTATAGTAAACAATGGAACTTGCATAATATCCATGTGGAAAGGGCGTGGGAAGAAACCAAAGGGGAAGGAATCACTGTTGCGGTTATCGATAGCGGAGTTAGTCGAGTTCCCGACTTACGGCAAACCGAATTTGTTCCAGGTTATGACTTTGTGAATGATCGCAAGGATGCGTCCGATGATCATGGTCACGGCACCCACGTTGCTGGAACCATCGCCCAGTCTACCAATAATAATTATGGCGTAGCCGGTGTTGCCTACCATGCCAAAATTATGCCCTTAAAAGTGCTATCCGCTCAAGGAGGAGGAAGCGTCTCTGACATTGCTGATGCCATTCGCTTTGCTGCGGATAATGGGGCCGATATCATTAACATGAGTTTAGGGGGAGGTGGCGAAAGTCAGGTGATGAAAGATGCCATTGACTACGCCTATGATAAAGGTGTGGTGATTATTGCAGCAGCCGGCAACAGTAACCAAAATGCAGCCTCTTACCCGGCCAGATATCCTAAAGTGATCAGTGTTTCGGCCCTTGATGCAGCCGGCCAAAAAGCACCTTATTCCAATTATGGTGCCGGGGTTGATATTTCCGCGCCTGGTGGTAGCGAAAGCGGTAAAATTCTCCAAGAAACCATCGATCCCAGTACAGGGGAAACGGTATTTTCAGGGTTCCAAGGAACCAGTATGGCCGCCCCTCATGTGGCTGGAGTTGCTGCCTTAATTAAAGCGACAGGAGTCAAAGAACCCAATGAAATTTTAGCAGTCTTAACCCAGTCCTCTCGTAAAGTTGAAGACGATACCTTTAACTATTACGGTGCCGGTCAATTAGACGCAGGAGAAGCCGTTAAACTCGCCCTCAAGGGGAAAATTACCTTTCGTGACTTCTTCCGTTGGTTACGGGATAGTGGCTATTTAAACCCCCGTTTTTGGGTAGATGGTGGCATGGTTGCATTGTTACCCAAACTCTTAATGGTGTTGGGGTCTTATTTACTTGCGTTCTTGTTACGCAACTATTTCCCTTTCTCTTTCACCAGTCCCTTTAACTGGGGTTTAGTGTTAGGAAGTTCTGGTTTATTTTTCTTACAAGGGATTTATATTTTTGACTTACCTCAATGGCCGTTTCGTGTCATGGGAAGTTCTATTCCAGAATTAGCTAATTCTATCGAAGGGACAGCCTCTTTAAATCCCTTTTTAGCCAGCGTTTTAGTGCCGTTTGTCTTAATTGCTATTTTGTTAGGTCATCCTAGCTGGAAATGGTTTGCCATTGGCACTAGCTTAGGGGTAGCAGCTTGTTTAACGGTTCATGCTATTATGTCCCCTGCGGTGTGGGCAATGCCCTCTCTAGAGGTTTCTAGGGCGTTTTTAGGGGTTAATGCTTTTCTTTGTGTTGGCCTCGCTTGTTTAGCCAGTAAGAAGTCTTAGGAGGGGTTGAATAGCAATATTATCTGATAAGGTGATGGAGGGAAATGTAGAATTTAGAATTTAGAATTTAGAATGTAGAATTTAGAATGTAGAATTGAATTGTTTCTTAATTCTTAATTTTTTCCCTCCTTCAATTCCTTTCAAATCTTCAAAAATAAACAAGAAATATGACAAATTTAAAAGGAAAAGTCGCTTTAGTCACCGGCGCAACCAGAGGGATTGGTAAAGGTATTGCCATCGGTTTAGGAGAAGCCGGAGCAACCGTTTATATTACTGGACGAACCCTAAACAATGAATCTAGTGATAACCTTTCAGGCACTTTATTGGAAACCCAAACAGCAGTTAACGAAGCGGGAGGAAACTGTATTGCGGTTCAAGTTGATCATAGTGAAGATGAACAAGTTCGGTTATTATTTGAACGCATTAAAAATGAACAAAATGGACAACTGGATATCTTAGTTAATAATGTTTTTTCAGGGGTAAAAGCCATTAGGAATGCTTATGGTCAACCCTTCTGGAAACATGACCCTAATTTATGGGATGCTATTAATAATGTGGGTCTTCGTAGTCACTATGTTGCGAGTATTTTTGCAGCCCGTTTGATGAGTCAGCGTCAACAAGGACTGATTTGTACTATTTCTTCTTGGGGTGGATTATCTTATATATTTGGGGCAGCTTATGGAGTAGGAAAAGCAGCTTGCGATCGCTTGGCCGCAGATATGGCAGTGGAGTTAAAAGCTAATAATATTACTTCCCTTTCTTTATGGCCAGGTATTGTGGGAACTGAACAAATGTTTGAGTTTTCTCAACAGATGAATAGTCAAGATAACAATAAACCAGAAACTGCGACGTTTGACGATTATTATAATTGGGAAACCCCTCTGTTGACTGGGAGGGTTATTGCTGCTTTAGCTGCTGAAAACAATACCATGAAACTAACCGGAAAAGTACAGATTATTGCTGAATTAGCACAACGGTATAACATTGTGGATGAAAAGGGAAAATGTCCCGTTTCTTTACGTTCCCTCCGCTTTATTTTACCCTTTGCCATCCCTGCTTTAAAACAGTATGCTTCTTTCATTCCAGATATTAAGATTCCTTGGTTTATTTTACAAACAACAATGCTGCAATCTCCTAAAATTTGATAAAGTTATCAGTAGTCAGTTATCAGTAACCAGTTATCAATTATCAGTTATCAGTTATCAGTTATAAATTCTAAGTCGTTTATCTCTAATATTTGTTTTAATTCATTGATTATTTCTTGTTCAGACGATGTTAATTTCCTATCTGCTTTAGCAATAACTAAACAGATTTTTAATAATAAGGGTGCTAACTCTCTATCTTGGGTATAAGGGGTAATTAATTTGAGAATTTGTGTTTTTTCTTGTTGATAATTATTTTGTAAAGCTTCCGCTTTGATACGAAAAATCTCTGCTGCTTCATTAGCATCAAATACCTGAAGTTGTTCAACATGATCTAGGATATAATCCCGTGCCATTAACTCAGCAAAATCAATGTTACCATCAGCAACAGCTAATAAAGCACAAGCACCCATTACAGCTTCTAGAAACTGTTTTTGACGGACTTTGTGTTGATGTTTAGCTATTATTGCCTTGATTGATTGAATGATGTTGGACATGATATAGCGTTTCTATTTGAGTTGTAAACTAGCTGGTTAGGTAAGGCAGGAGGCAGGAGGGTTTTCAATTGTTAATCTATCAAGTTGTTAAGGGGGGTATCTAAAGCGGATTTGGTATCATCAATATTTTGTACTTAAGTTAGATGTCCTTTGGGAAACAGTTAAGCACGATTTACCTATTTTACAGTCAATGATTGAGCCGTTACTGACGAAATTAACTGAAAATCAAGAAAATAACTAAGGTGGGCAAGATATTTATATTCTAGATTAATTGAGCTAAATTCTGGCTTTGCCCACCCTACATTCTAATTAACCAACCGATTAAATAACCTAAACCCATACCACTTAAACTAACACCTGAAAGGATTGAAAAGTAATGACGACGGTTAATATTTTCCCAAAATAGGTATATTCGAGCGTAATTTTCAGCCCCAAGTCCGACCACAACCCAGGCCGCGCCCCAAGTCAAAACCCAAGGTCCCCAGCCAGTCTCAACCATAGTCCAAGCACCAACTGTCGCCCAAGTCCCAACTGCAAACCACGCTAAACCTTCATTCACATAAGACCCCATAGATTGGCCAACACGCCAAGCTATAGTCATGATGGTCGATATAGCCCCAACTACAAATAAAGGCCAAACTATAGGTGTCCACCCAAACACAGTTATAGACCAAACTATTGCTACAGCCATAATTCCATCCAAAGTCCAAACGATCCATTCATAATCGGTAGCGGGTTCATGCAGAGACAATAATAGAGCAAGAGCAAAGGCAACACCTATAATTAAGGCCACAGACTTAACCCCAATCAAGGGTATTGCTCCAATCAAAACCACAACTATTGCTGGAATTATCGCCTCCTCCTTAATCCATTTTACAGCCCCAACTCCAGCCCCAATTTTTATCCACCAAGGTATTAACGTTGTTACTCCTAACGTCAGACCATAAAGACTATACGATACAAAGATAACAATGAGGATTCCCCAAAGTTTTCTTGTTAATCTTATAAAGGGAACCTTGCGAGTATTAGTAACATTCTCTTGTTTACTTAATGGCCCTAGGTTAGTCCTTTTCATTAAATATGGTGAGGCAACAGGTATTCGAGGTTTATACTCTGGCGCAACAGAAGGAGGCGTTTGAGGGGTTTCTAATAACTGAAGCCATGCTGACATGGACTGGGGACGATCTTCTTTTTCTAATGCCATTCCCTCCAGAATAGCCTCGTTAATATGTTCACTCAGTTGACCATTAATTTGTTGAGGAGGAATTAGAATACTCTTATCATCTAGTTTTCTTTGCATTGAAGGAGTGGGACGTTTTGCTGTCACAGCGTAGTAAAAAGTAGCAGCAAGGGTATAAACATCAATGGTGTATTCACGTTCCTTGCTGCCTCTATAAATTTGTTCGTAGGGTGCAAAACTAGGGTTGGCTGCGTTACTTGTAATACTATGAGTGGCAGGAATAATGTTCTTAGCGATGCCAAAATCAATCAAAATCGCTTCACCATCTTGAATCATAATATTGCCAGGATGAGTATCTCGATGCACCATTTTTGCTTGATGGATGGTTTCTAACGCTTTCCCAATTTGACGAATATAGATTAAACATTGCGCTTCTGACAAACGCCCTTGATTTTTGATGATCTCCATCAAAGTTTGTCCCCTGATAAAATCCATCACTAAACAGGGTAATGTGTCCTCTAGGAAATAATCTCGAACTTTAACAATGTGAGGATGAGGTTTAGCCGAAAATTTGGCTAATCTTTGGGCTTCCTCTTGAAATTGCTGTACATATTGTTCATACTCGATGTCTTGTTTTTGCAGCAGATCAGGGGTTTTGATCACAACTTCTGTATCAAGTTCTATGTGTCGCGCATGGTAAGTGATACCAAACCCTCCTCGTCCCAAGACTTTGATAATTTCGTATTTTCCTCCCTGTAATTTTTGGCCCGTTTGCCAAACCATGACATCGTTTTACGTCTTTCTCTGAAATTGTACTTTAGGAGAACAGAAAATAGAATTTTGACACCAAAATAGTACATAAATATCTTGTGCAAGGTTCATTTGTACTACAAAACAACCGAAAAAATAAAAACAATAGGACTTTGAATCCTAAAATAGTACATAAATATCTTGTGCAAGGTTTCTTTGTACTATACAGCAATCAAGAAAATAAAAATAATAGAACTTTAAATCCCAAAAACAGTACATAAATATCTTGCACAAGGTTTCTTTGTACTATAAAACCACCAAGAATACAAAAATAATAGGACTTTAAATGCCAAAATAGTACATAATTATCTTCTGAAAGGTTTATTTGTACTATTAAACTTGAGTAATAATGAATTTGGAAAAAGCTTTAAGGTTTAGAGGAAGGAGAAGCACTAGGGGAACCCGTTGGAGTTTGTTGCGGTGTTAACCATTTCTCAACCATTTGGGGAACTCCTAATGCAGTTAATAAAGTAGCGATCGCAGCAACGCCCGCCCAAACAAGTGTCCAATTAATGGAAAAACCTGGATTTGATGAGGTTTTACCCCCTTTAGGGATAGATAAACCCAAAAGTTTCAACCAATCTTGTACTGTTTGAGGGCGATCGCTTGCTTCGAGTTCCATTGCTTTTAAAATAGCGTTATTGGTGCGATCGCTTATGGCAGAATTAAGGCTTTTTGGGGGACTTAAGGGTTTATTCTCCAGTTTACGTTCAATGGCACTTACTGGGGTGGTTCCTGTCAATAATTCGTATAAGGTTGCCCCTAAAGAATAAATATCTGTATAAGCTTTCCTTTCACCATCGCGATAATAACATTCAATCGCTGCAAAACCTTGGGCTAATTCTTCGGTTCGGGTTTTGGTTAATTCGTGATCAAAATTTAAGGCTAAACCAAAGTCAATTAAGACTGCTTCTGGTTTTCCAGTCCTAATGATAATATTTCCAGGTCGAATATCTCGATGCAATAACTGATGATGATGGACTTCAATTAAAGCATTTCCAATTTGTTGAATATAGTTTAATGCTTCCTTTTCTAAAACAATTTTGTTATCTCTTTTATCGAGAGTTTTGCCACTAATATATTTCATAACAATACAATAAATATTGCCTTCGTAAAAAGTCTCTTTAACCTCAACAATATGGGGATGATTACATTTTGCTAATTTAACAGCTTCTTTACTCAAACTTTCTTGTAATTGTTGGAATTGATTGGGGAAAAATACATCTTTTGCTGTTTTAATAACAACTAAATGATTATTATTTTTAGCATCTTTAGCCAAATAAGTAACAGAGAAACGCCCTTGACCAAGAGTTTCTTGGATAGTATATCTGTGATTTTTTAGGGTTTTTCCTGTTGGCCAAACCATTTGCTTTGATGGGAGATTCAATAATTTGAGGATAATTTATTAGTTGTCCAAAATTCTCAGGCTAACTGTCTTTGATTTTGACTAACTAATTATGCAAATTCCTGTACAATAATAATATCATCATTGTCTACTTCATGATATGAAGAGTTATCACTAGGAGTTTAAACTATGAGTCAAACACCTATCTCAGTTTAGCAGATGCAATAGCAACAGCAGGCTTTAGAATATTCTTTTTAGGTAATCCTTGACACTTTGTTTTTCTTTTAAATGATTAGTAACAATTTTATCAATCTCTTGAGGAGAAAGAGAATTAGAATACACTTTATTAGAAGAATTAGATTTTAAACGATCTATATACATATAAAACGCTTCTTTATACTCTTGATGAGTAATGACATATTGACGTAATTCATCTTTAGTCATGTTATTAAAATCAGGTTTCATGTTGTTTATAAGCTGATAAAACTGAACTTCCCCCGTACGTTTGATCTTAAAATCGCTGAAAGCCTTATTTTAAAGGGAATAAATTAAATAGTACATAAGTTCTGTGTCCATGTAAGGGGTTGCTCTATGGCTGCGATCGCTGTATCATTTAGATCATAGGTGCGATCGCTCAAAACACGCTACAGTTAAGCTTCAGAGTGAATTGTACCCAGTAACGGGTAGTTCAAAAATTGCTATAACTACCTCTGGGTAAGGCTTTCAGCGATTTTTCTATGGGGAAGTTCAGATAAAATTGAAGTAATTAAAGAAGAATAATCAACTCCTTGACTTTTAGATTCACTTTTTAACCAGTTCATTAATTCTTGATCTAAAGATACTAAAATCTTAGTTTTATCTTTATCTTTTGGAGACATTTTAGTTGCTTTTGACCAAAATTCTAAATCGGTTTTAGGTGCATCAGAAAAGTCAATTTCATCATCAGAAATTGCTCTTATTTGTGCTAACTCTTCATCAGAAGGTTCATAGGGATCTGATAATTTACGAATAACCATAGTCATAATAAGCTTGTTTTTCAATTTTACTGGCTTTTCGGGCTGATATTATTCTAATGCGTTCCTTTCTTATTGTGTAAGTAACATGAATAATAATACCTGAAACTTGACCAATTGCTTGCCATCTTTCTTCATTATAGCTTACCCGATCATCTAGACGACAAAGATAATCATCCAAAAATATCAATCTTGCTAAGTCAAAACTTACTTTATGTTTTCTAATATTTTGTTCATTTTTTCTGTCATCCCATTCAAATTCTTGTTCCATTAATAGTTTATTCTATTTCATAAAAAAGTTAAAAGGTGGGCAATACCCACCCGACTAAATGTTAGGAAATATAGTCTTGCAAGGCTTTAACCTCTAAGGGTTCTGTCTGTAAAGAACGAATGGCTGCTACCGTTGCTTTTGCCCCTGCTATGGTGGTAATAATGGGCAATTTATAGTCTAAAGCAGTGCGACGAATCCGACGGCCATCAATTTGCGAATCTTCACCACTGGGGGTATTAATAATAAATTGAATCTGTTTATTTTTGATCCAATCTATCACATGAGGACGACCTTCATGAAGTTTTAAAACCACTTCTACGTCCTCTATTCCGTTCTCCTCTAACACTTTTTGAGTCCCCGAAGTTGCTACTACTTTAAACCCTAAATCAACTAAATCTCTAACCACAGGAACCGTTAAAACTTTGTCGCGATCGCTCATCGAAACAAACACCGTTCCACTGGTAGCTAAATCAACCCCGGCTGCAATTTCTGCCTTAGCAAATGCTTTCCCAAAGTCCTCATCTATCCCCATTACTTCACCAGTAGAACGCATTTCTGGTCCTAATAAAGTGTCCGCGCCGGGGAATTTTTGGAAGGGTAAAACGGCCTCTTTGACCGCAATATGACGGGGAACAAATTCCTCTGTTATTCCCAACTCTGCTAAAGTTTTTCCTGACATCACTAAAGAAGCAATTTTTGCCAAAGGCCGTCCCGTTGCTTTGGAAACATAAGGAACCGTTCGGGACGCGCGGGGGTTCGCTTCTAAAATGTAAACCGTCTCCCCTTGAACTGCATATTGAATGTTCATTAAACCCACAACTTTTAAGCTATTTGCGAGGTGAGTTGTCCATGTACGAATAGTCTCAATAGCAGTATTAGAAAGAGTAGTAAACGGAACCGAACAAGCAGAGTCTCCAGAGTGTACCCCTGCTTGTTCAATATGTTCCATAATGCCACCAATAACCACCTTTCCAGTAGCGTCACATAATGCGTCTACATCCACTTCGATCGCATTCTCAAGGAACTTATCAATCAAAATAGGATGATCCGGTTCAACTTGTACTGCATAGGTCATATACCTCTCCAACTCTTCATCAGAATAGACAATCTCCATAGCGCGTCCTCCCAGTACATAGGAGGGACGAACCACTACCGGATACCCAATACGAGACGAAACCACGGCAGACTCTTCATAGCTGCGCGCGATACCATTGGGAGGTTGTTTAATATCGAGATCGTAGAGTATCTTCTCAAACCGTTCCCGATCTTCTGCGGTGTCGATAGAGTCGGGAGAGGTTCCCCATATCTTGGTTTGTACGGGACATTCGGGAGTATCGAGGTATGTCTGTAATGGAACTGCAAGTTTCAAAGGGGTTTGTCCACCAAACTGAATAATAACTCCCACAGGGTTCTCGGTTTCGATGATGTTGAGAACATCTTCTTTGGTCAACGGTTCAAAATAAAGGCGATCGCTGGTATCGTAGTCGGTAGAAACGGTTTCCGGGTTAGAGTTAACCATGATGGTTTCAAACCCTGCGTCACTGAGGGAAAAAGACGCATGACAACAACAGTAGTCAAACTCGATTCCTTGGCCAATGCGGTTGGGGCCTCCTCCTAAGATCATCACTTTCTTTTTATCGGTGACGGTAACTTCTGTTTCTTCGGGTTCGTAGGTGGAATAGTAATAAGGGGTATACGCTTCAAACTCGGCCGCGCAAGTATCCACTACTTTATAAACCGGAATGATCCCTAAACTCTTACGATAGTTCCTCACTTCATCTTCGCTGGTTTTCGTCGCAAATGCTATCTGGCGATCGCTAAACCCTTTTTGTTTAATTAAACGCATTGATGCAGCATCAATATCTTGTAACTTGGTTTGTTTAAGAACTTTTTCTGTTTCGATGAGGTCTTCTAACTTATCCAAAAACCAGATATCGATTGCAGTCAACTCGTAGATTTCTTCTACACTCATGCCGAGTTTCATGGCATGATAAATACTGTAAACTCGTTCCGGGTTGGGAGTGCGTAAACTAGAGCGAACTTGGGATAAAGAGGGTAAAGTTTCCTTGCGATCGCAGCCAAACCCATAGCGTCCAGTTTCAAGCGATCGTAATGCTTTTTGGAACGACTCTTGAAACGTCCGTCCAATGGCCATTGCTTCCCCCACAGACTTCATCTGAGTGGTTAATATAGCTTGGGAACCGGGGAACTTTTCAAAGGCAAACCGGGGTATTTTTGTCACCACATAATCAATGGTGGGTTCAAAGGATGCAGGGGTTTGCTTGGTGATGTCGTTGGATATTTCATTGAGGGTGTAACCGACTGCAAGTTTAGCTGCAAACTTAGCAATAGGGAACCCTGTCGCTTTTGATGCTAACGCAGAAGATCGAGAGACACGGGGGTTCATTTCGATGACAATAACATCCCCATTGGTAGGGTTAACCGAGAACTGAATGTTAGATCCACCGGTTTCGACCCCAATCTCTCTTATAATAGCTTGGGAATAGTCTCTTAAGCGTTGATACTCTTTATCGGTCAAGGTTTGCGCCGGTGCAACGGTAATGGAGTCCCCAGTATGTACCCCCATCGGATCAAAGTTTTCGATAGAACAGATAATGACCACATTATCTGCTAAGTCTCGCATCACTTCTAACTCGTATTCTTTCCACCCTAATAGAGATTTTTCCACTAAAATTTGAGACACAGGAGACGCATCTAAGCCATATTGAGCGATTTCCTCAAATTCTTCTTGGTTATAGGCAATACCCCCTCCTGTCCCTCCCAAGGTGAATGCAGGACGTATAATCAGGGGATAAGACCCTATTTGTTCCCCAATTGCTTGTGCTTCTTTTAAGGTACTTGCAATACCAGAAGGACAGACGGGAACCCCGATCTTGTTCATTGCATCTTTAAACAGTTCCCGATCTTCTGCTTTTTCAATGGCTGGCAACTTTGCACCTATCAGTTCTACATTATACTTCTTGAGAACGCCATTTTTGGCCAAGGACACCGCAACATTCAGGGCCGTTTGTCCTCCCATTGTCGGTAATAACGCATCGGGACGTTCTTTGGCAATGACTTTTTCTACCATATCGGGGGTGAGGGGTTCGATATAGGTGCGATTGGCCATTCCTGGATCGGTCATAATGGAGGCAGGGTTAGAATTGACTAAGACTACCTCATAACCTTCTTCTCGTAGTGCTTTACAGGCTTGAGTACCAGAATAGTCGAATTCGCAAGCTTGGCCAATAACAATGGGGCCTGCACCCAAAATTAAGATTTTCTTTAGGTCGTCGCGGCGTGGCATAAGCGTATTTGTAGAGTTAGATAGAATAAACCGAATTTATTGTATAGTCTGTCTTTGGCTTTTTTGTTGTAATCTAATCCTTTATTTAGGTTTAAGGGGTTTGGGTTAGTTAGAAGTCTTGGGATATAACAGAAAAATAGTTGAGAAATTGTTTCTCAAATTTATAAATTAATGTTGATTAAATAGGAGTCTTTTAAAACATGAATTTTTTTGATGGTTTCTGGATGTGGTTTATGTTCGTATTAGCTTCTCCTTCACTTCTCACTGCACAATCAAAAATTAATTAAGCCAGAAAACAAAATGATCAGTATGCTTATTTAGACGCTATTTACTGTGTTTTATCTGCTATTTTTTGTATGTTGGCAATTCTCGCTTGGAAAGCATTGAGAGATATATAAAATATTAGTAGAGTAGGGTGGGCAAAATTTAATAATTTAACAATCTTATCTAAAATAATATTAATTTGCCCACAAAATAAGCTATATATAAGAAAAAAATATTAACTATCAGGTATTTTTATGTTACTATAAAAGTAATCATGAATTAATTTCAGAAAGGAAAAGCTACAATGTCACAAACTATTCAATTTCATCAAATTTTAGAAATGATTGATAATCTTTCTCTTGACGAACAAGATGATTTAATCAATATTATTCGACATAGACAAATTGAAAAAAGACGAGAAGAAATTGCCAAGAATATCGTTCAAGCTCGTCAAGACTATCAACAAAGGAAAGTATTTCGAGGAAACATTGATGATATTATTACAGAATTAAACAATGACTAAATTAATTATAAGTCCATCCTTTAAAAGAGCTTTTAGAACTATAGTTCCTGCACTTCTAGGTTGTGCAACCCAAGGAGATACTTTTGAGGAATTATTACAAAACCTTTATGAAGCAATAGAAGGCTATTTATCCATCGATATCGAAACCATTGAAACTGATAATAAAACTCGCATTCTGGATATTGCTGTATAACTTATGAAGTCTATTTCTGGTAAAAAATTTGCTAAAATTTTAGAGAATAATGGTCGGGTAAAAGTACGAATCCAGGGAAGTTATCATATCTATGCGAACCTTAATAAAATTAATAAAATTTCTGTTCCTATTCATGGAAATAAAGACCTGAAAATTGGATTATTACGACATTTTATGAAACAAGCAGAATTGAGAGAAGAAGATTTAAAATAAACTACAAGATTTTATCATATTCAGCATGATGTCCAATCCAAAACCAAGCTAATTCATCATCATCTTGAACTGCGATCGCTCGATAATGAATACCAATACGAACTGACCAAAATTGACCAACTTTTTTAAAATGTAGTGAGGGATAATAAGGATCTTGTTTCAGTTGTTCATAACATTTATCTGCTAGTTTTTGTATATGGGGTGGTAACTGTCGATAATAATACCAAAAATCAGAAGTTGCACGATGTTTCACAAATCTCTACACTTCCCTTCTCTTAACTCTTTTAAAGCTTTTTCTGCTAGTTTATCAAGTTTACCTTCTACAACATCTTTTTCAAATTGCTGATCCCATTCTTGTGCATCGAATTCAGCAAACCAAGTCCGAAAATTAGCTAGATCCTGATCAGAAAGTTCACTAACAGCTTGTTTAATTTCTTTTAATTTTGTTTCTTCCATAAATTCTAATTTTTATATTGAATTATATATTATATTAGGATAAATTGTAGCAAAATGTTGTCAAAAATATCCTAATCACAACAAAATATTAACAATTCATTTAGTCTTGATAATTTTCTGTTATGATCAGCTTGAATAATAATTAATAATAAAAAGTTACCTTATGATGGTTATCTTACCTCAAATTATGTCTTTAGAAGACTATTTTAACTACGAAGATGAAACAGAGAATCGCTATGAACTCGAAAATGGAGAATTATTAATTATGCCTCCTGAAAGTGACTTAAATCTTCGTATCGCTTCACCAATCTTATCACAGCTAAATTTCAAATCTCAGCTAACAGTAGCGAAAATTTTACATGGAGAATCGTAATATTTAGGAAAAAATAATTACAAAATAGTTTCAATCTTCTTTTTCAAATCAGGTAAATCATCTTTAACAATCAGCCAAATAATATTAAGATCAACCCTAAAATATTCATGGGCAATAATATTTCTCACATCAATAGTTCCCACCCAAGGAATATTAGGATATTTTGCTTGAGTTTCCTTAGATATTCTACTAGAAGCTTCACCAATAATCATTAAATGATGAACGATCCACGTTTGGATTAATTCATCTTCCATAAATCTATCTTTTCCTTGTACTGCATACTTTTCTATTTGATTAATTGCGTCTAAAATATCCTGTGATCTTTCCCTATCATCTCTCATAATTTAATGGCTTCCTTTAAGACTGTTTCTTTAATTCTTTCCTTTAACCCATTAACGGTCACAATATCTACCTTGCGACCTAAAATTGATTGTAAATCTTGCATTAAACCAGAAGGAAACCACGGAGTAATTTTATCTAAATGATAATCAATTAATAGATCAATATCACTATTTTCTGTTTCCTCTCCTCTGGCCACTGAACCAAAAATCCTGAGGTTATATGCACCATGTTTAGCAGCAATCTCAATGATTTCCTGACGTTTCTCTTGTAGTAATTGTTGAAGTTTCATACTTACATATATTCTATTATTGTTATTTTCTAAATTCTAAATTTGTCCGAGAACATAAATGACGAACTAAAAACCATAACCTTGTCCCTGCTCCCCTACTTTTAGCTAAGGGAACAGGTAGGAAAATTAAGGAATAATCAGGATGGGACAAGGAGCCAGATTAATCACTAAATTGGTAACACTCTCCGAAGCGCCTTCATCTGTTAATCCCAGTCCCCGTGATCCCATGATAATTAACTCTGTATTGGTTTCATCGGCCACATCACAAATAATAAACGGAGGCTTTCCTTCCTTTTCAAGAATTTCGGCTTCGATTCCTTGATCTGCAAACAAAGCTTGGGCCCCTTGTAATAATTGGGCTACCGCTTCAGCAGAAGTCATGATCCCCCCTTGGGAAACCCCTTGGCCATCGGGGGTTTTTTCCACCACCGACAACAAAATTAAACGACTATCGTAAGTCTTGACTAAATTAATCACTGTTTCAGCAGCCTCACGGGTTTCTCGACTCTGATCCACCGGAAACAAAATTGTTTTAAACATAACTTATCCCTCTTTTGGATACCGATTCAGGTACAATCAGCAACAAAGCGATCGCCTTCCCCCATCTCTATTTTATTCTCTCAGGGGTTGGGGATGGTTGTATTTAAGCACAAGCTGATTTAATCTTTTTTTAAGCATCATTCAGCCATCATTGGAGGATATTGACTGTGTCTAAGAAAACGATAGCCAATTTATCACAAGCGGATCTCGCCGGAAAGCGCGTATTAGTAAGGGTTGATTTTAACGTTCCTTTGGACAATGGAACCATCAGCGATGACACCCGCATTCGTGCTGCTTTACCTACCATCAAAGAATTAATCACCAATGGGGCAAAAGTTATTCTCTGTAGCCACATGGGTCGTCCCAAGGGTAAAGTAGTGGAAAGCATGAGTTTAAAGCCCGTTGCAGCCCGTTTAGCAGAGTTATTAGGACAAGAAGTCACCATGTGTGATGATTGTGTTGGCGACTCCGTAGCAGCAGCCATTGCTAAGCTAGAAAATGGTCAGGTGGCGTTATTAGAAAATCTCCGTTTCCATGCAGAAGAAGAAGGTAATGATCCTGAGTTCGCTAAGCAGTTAGCAGCCAACGCAGACTTATACGTTAATGATGCTTTTGGAACTGCCCACCGCGCCCATGCTTCTACTGAAGGAGTAACCCATCATCTAAGTCCTAGTGTCGCTGGTTATTTAATTGAAAAAGAACTGCAATATTTACAAGCTGCCATTGATAACCCCCAACGTCCTTTAGCTGCTATTATTGGCGGTTCTAAGGTTTCTAGCAAAATTGGTGTTATTGAAACGCTCTTAGAAAAATGCGACAAGCTAATCATTGGCGGTGGCATGATTTTCACTTTCTATAAAGCCCGTGGTTTAAACGTGGGTAAGTCTTTAGTAGAAGACGATAAACTAGAATTGGCTAAGTCCCTTGAAGCTAAGGCTAAAGAACAAGGTAAGACTTTCTTGTTACCCACTGATGTGGTTTTAGCCGATAATTTTGCCCCAGATGCTAATTCTAAAACCGTTAGCGTTGACAGCATTGAAGACGGTTGGATGGGCTTAGATATCGGGCCTGATTCGGTTCAACTCTTCCAAGAGGCTTTAGGCGATTGTAAAGCTGTCATTTGGAATGGCCCGATGGGGGTATTTGAATTTGATAAATTTGCTGTGGGAACTGAAGCCATCGCCCGTACTTTAGCTGAGTTGACTGGCACCGGAACTACTACCATTATTGGGGGTGGTGACTCTGTGGCTGCAGTAGAAAAGGTAGGGGTTGCTGAGAAAATGAGCCATATTTCTACCGGTGGTGGTGCTAGTTTAGAATTGCTAGAAGGTAAAGTATTACCTGGTATTGCTGCCTTAGACGAAGCTTAATGTTATCTGTGTTAGGTGGGCAATTCCCACCTAATCATTGATGATTATGAATCAAAAAAACCTAAAACAACATTTTTTCCTCTATTTACTCTTAAGTGTCATCGCAGTGGCCATGCTCTTTCCCTTACTATGGTTACTGAGTACCGCCTTTAAATCTCCCACAGAAGATATTTTTACAACTTGGTTTCCGAAACAACCAACCTGGGACAATTTCCGTCTCGTCTGGGAAACCTATCCGTTTGGACGATATTTATGGAATAGTACCTTTGTTGCTGTTTTAACCGTCAGTTTAAACCTCCTATTTTGTTCCTTAGCTGCTTATCCCCTAGCAAGACTTGATTTTTGGGGAAAAGACAGCATTTTTGCCGGGGTGATCGCTACCATTATGATTCCCTTTCAAATTGTCATGATTCCGTTATACATTCTCACCGTACAGTTAGGGTTACGCAATACTTATCTAGGAGTGATTTTTCCCAGTTTAGCCTCAGCTTTCGGCATTTTTCTCCTGCGTCAAGCGTTTCAAGGGGTTCCCAAGGAGTTAGAAGAAGCAGCAAGAATGGATGGCTGTTCAGAGTTGGGGATTTGGTGGCATATTATGTTACCTTCGATTCGTCCGGCTTTAGTGACTTTAGCTATTTTTGTGTTTATTGGTTCCTGGAGTGATTTTTTATGGCCGTTAATTGTTTTGGATCGTCCTGAATACTATACTTTGCCGTTAGGGGTGGCTAAACTAGCGAGTGCTTTAGATTTGGACTGGCGACTGATTGCCGCAGGTTCAATTATTTCTATTGTTCCGGTTGTTCTCTTATTCGTCTTTTTGCAACGGTATATTATTCCTACTGAAACGGGAAGCGGGGTTAAAGGTTAATGAAGTCAGAAGTTCCTCACTACGCTCCGGCGCTATCGCACAGAAGTTGTTGAAAGCAGGAGAGGATTTATACCTCGCTCCAATTAAAATTTTATGTTATACTTAATATAACTATAAACTTGTTTATAACCTGAGTTTGTCATTAACAGTACCAAAACCTATAGACAAAATTAAAATCTGAAGGTCTGTTAAGCAATTGGCAAACAAATCAAGGGAAGCAACTATATCACAGGAGCCCTCTGCCTGATGGACTATTTAGAAAAAGTTCTAGAAAAGCTTAAAGAATTAGCACAAAAGCTAATTGAAACCCTATTAGGCCCTCAAGCCGAACCAGAACCCGAACTTATTCCCATTCCAGTCAACGACCCACAGCGTCGCCGTCATAAATAAGTAGGTCTAGTGTGTTCACTGAATCTTCCAAAAAGTTAAGCATCCTTGTGATTCATGGCCCGAACCTGAATATGTTGGGCATTCGTGAACCCGGAATCTATGGTTCTGTTACCTTAGAAGGAGTTAACCGTCTTCTCACTGAGAAGGCGGACTCTTTGGGTTGTTCTTTATCGGTAATACAATCTAATCAAGAAGGTGTCTTAGTAGATGGAATTCAAGCTGCGTTAGGCCAACATCAAGGAATAGTCATTAATGCCGGAGCTTATACCCATACCAGCGTTGCTATTCGAGATGCTTTATCAGCAGTGAAAATACCAACAGTAGAGGTTCATTTAAGTAATATTTATCAACGAGAAAGCTTCCGCCATCATTCTTACATCGCTCCAATTGCAGTAGGACAGATTAGCGGTTTTGGAGCTAATAGTTATCTCTTAGGACTAGAAGCTTTACATCATTATCTTAACCAAAAATAGCAATCTTCAATGGATAATGCTTGAATAAAGCAGTAGGAATTAGTATGCGGTTAATTTTATTAGCATTGATGTTAATCGGAATAGTTATTAATCTGCTGCAAAATCGGCAGCCAGTTACCCTTTATTTTTTGGGAACTGATGCTAACACCGCTTTATTTTCACTACAACTGCCATTAGGTATTTGGATCATTTTATTTACCATAGCAGGAATCATCACCAGTTTACTCATTCAATTTTTAACCCAATCACCTCGTTTCCTCTCCTCCAAACGACCCCGTAACCCTCGTCTCCGTACTCAAGAACCTCCTGAAACCCCCTACTCTAGACCAGAACCTCAAAAATCTGATTGGGAAACCCCTCCACCACCAGAATGGGAAAATAGTGTGCAAGAGGAGGAGGATGAGTGGGATATCGAAGAACCCCCGCTTGAAAAGACGATTCCCCGTCAACCTCCTACCGTTGAAGACATACGTTCAGAGTTTGAGGTACAAAAACCCCCCAAAGCTGTCTCTCAAGAAGGAACAGTGTATTCGTATACCTATGGAGAATTAAGTGATCGCACCTCTTCTCAACCTTCTCCCAATCCCCCTAAATTAGAAAAAAAGCCTCCATCTCCTCAACCTAGTGGGGATGTTTATGATGCTCAGTATCGTATTATCACCCCTCCCTATCGACCCTCTCAAGTGTCTAATGATGAGGATGGGGAAAATGAGGAAAATTGGATATAACTGAACTTCCCCCGTACGTTTGATCTTAAAATCGCTGAAAGCCTTATTTTAAAGGGAATAAAGCAAGTAGTACTTAAGTTCTGTGTCCATGTAAGGGGTTGCTCTATGGCTGCGATCGCTGTATCATTTAGATCATAGGTGCGATCGCTCAAAACACGCTCCAGTTAAGCTTCAGAGTGAATTGTACCCAGTAACGGGTAGTTCAAAAATTGCTATAACTACCTCTGGGTAAGGCTTTCAGCGATTTTTCTATGGGGAAGTTCAGTTAAAATGGTTTTGTAGCGACAATAGTACGATGACGATGATCACTAGGAACAGTAGTTTGATAATCAAATCCTAAGTCTTGTAAGCTTTGTTCCACATTAAACGTATAATAATCATCACTGTGGGGTTCGGTACTTTTCATCAATGTAAATAATATCGGTGGCAAGTTTTGAATCACTTTTGAACCAGGGTTATTATCAACGATACCGAGAACCCCTCCCGGCCGTAAAATGCGTAAAACTTCCTTAAAAATAGCGGTTGCAGCATCACGGGGTAATTCATGGAGAACAAACTGAATAGTGATAATATCAAAGGAATTATCCGCGAAATTGGTCTTTTCTGCTAAACCATGTACCCATTGACTGATTTCTTGTTCTTCATCCGTAACTTTAGCCACCGCTAACATATAAGGGGATAAATCAAGTCCGATGGTGTTGATGGGTAAATTACCCTGTCGTTGGCTATAATAACGGTGGGTTGCTTTGGTAGAAACACCTATAGAACAGCCAATATCAAGGATATTTTCAACTTGAGGCGGGCTATAGGGTTCCAAAACAGCATGAAATGCACCTCGTAATCTTTCTTGTGCTTCTTGCCAAGTTAAGTCTTCATTTTTCCAGACTCGCAGGCCAAGGGACTGGGTTGCAGGAACGGCCTCAAAGGCAGCTTTCCAGCATAAGTTACCTTGATCATAAGCGTGGAAAGGAACCAAATAATAATCAGGATAAACCACATCAGGGTTAGTGATTTGTGCTAATAAGCTTTTAGCAGGGGATTTTTCTAAGGTTTGACAGTTTTCTTCCCATGCAATGCCATTTTTTTCTGCCGTTTTAATGATTACTTGTCTCGCTTGGTGAGTCATGAGGCGATAAATAGGCTTTGTTTGTATCATTAAATTAACAAAGCGCGAGAGAAGATCATTACCCGTCCAGTCAGGTTTAACTTTATTCGCCATGATATGAGAATAAGGGTTTATGGTTTGCAGATATTATTAACTATATCACTATCCAGTAATGTAATCAGACTGATAATTAAGTTTAAAGGTGCAAGATGTCAAAAGGAGGCAGGAGTTAAAAGGCTCCGAGGCAGGAGGTTTCTTGTTTGGAGGCAGTGCAAGCTCCCTCCAAACCCCTTCCGTCTTAAAAAATAGGAGAGCAACTTTCCGCTTATTGAGAATAAGAAATAATGATAATCATTATTTAAAAACATCATCTTTATCCTCTTAAGGTTTCTGAGGGAAGCTCACCAAATAGTTTATGATAATCTCTGGCTAATCTTCCTCGGTGATAAAAGCCAAATTTCTCAGCTATTTCCCTAAGATTACCCTGCTGATATTTTTGTTGAAGTTCTTGGTGTAGAGCATTGAGACGCAGATGTTGAAAATACTTTTTGGGGGACATTTGATAATAGTCTTTAAAGATATATTCTAAGGTTCTTTGACTAACTTTTAATTCTTTGCATAAATCCTGAGTGGTAATATTTGATTTGAGATTACTAAAGTAAAAATCTTCTGCTTTTTTTAAAAAATTAGTTCGGTTTATTTGTTGTTTTTTGGGTTTAATTTCTCTTGCTTCTGCTAGAGCAAGAATAAGAGTTTTAGCTACTTCTTCTTCTAATTTTTGTTTAAGATCATGGTTAATTAATAAAGGATTAATAGAGAAATCTGACTGTGCAGTGATTTGAAACAATAACTGATAAATTTGATAACACAGTTGCCGTACATAGTTAATCTTGTTGCTATCAACTTTTATAACTGGGGGAATAGTTTGCTTATCTAGTTGTTTTTTTACATGAGATAATTCTAATGTTTCACAGTAGGCTGATGCAAATTAGCCTACTTGCTAAAGATTTTTTCATGCAGTTTTCATGTCGTCACAAGAGCCAGCGAAGACAGCTTTTCGTTTGGAGAGCATGGACTGCCCAAAAATTTCATCTATCCATTCAGATAGATCACGACAACGAACAGTAGAGAGAGCTTTTTGAACAACATTAGGGGTCAATTTCATTGTTAATAAAGGAATGGTTAAAAGGGTTTGTCGAAAGTCTTTAAGAGGACATCTTTTTGAAAAGCTTTTATATTTACCGAAAATTGATTCAAGAACATCTGACGTAGCTATAATTGTTTGGTTATCTTTAACTTTTGTTAGCTCATTTTTTAAATAATTAACTATTTTATGATAGAATGGTTTAAGAGGGGGAGAAATGACCAAGTGTGATATATTTTTGTCAAAGTGATTCAGAGATTCTTGGTTTAATCCAAAAACTTTAAGTTGCTTTTCTAAGGTGCGTGTCATCTCAATCATAGTTGCCCATAAGGGAATTTCTGACTGATATTTATTCAACCAGGTCAATTTATCTTTTAATCTTTTTTCTAGTTTATCTCTTTCCAGAAAATCTAGTAAATCTTCTAAAATATTCAAAGGGCAATTAAGTAAATATGTTGCCCAATCCGTTAATATTTCTGCATTAAAGTAGCGACATTGTGACCGTTGAGATGGAGGCACTAAAAACCCTAATTCAGTTTGTTTTAGTTGTTGTTTACAGCGATGGCAATCAGTGATGAAACTTTGGTAACTTTCAGAAGAAACTAATTCCTTTTTGAGTAAGTTTGCCATAGCATGAGTAACATCATAGGTAGAGATAACTTCAGGATTATTCTCTTGATAAAGTTGGATTCCTTTTTTTAGATTACTGCCATTATCTGTGACAATTTGCCGAGGATTTCCCACGTTTTTGCTGAGTTTTTCTAAGGTATTTTCAATCCATTCTCCTGTAGCTGATTCCGTGACTTCAATTCCTAAAATTTCTCCATCTGTATGTTTTAATCCTCTTTCTTCCGCCAAAATATTTTCTGTCCATAACTCTTGAGAAATCCCATAAATTACCAAGACTTTTTCTTTTCCTAACTCTAAAGTTAAGTCGATAATAAATATCCAATCGTCTCGTTTTTCTTTTTTTCGTAATAGCTCGTATAACCCAATTCTTCCCACCCAGTTTCTGATACTATTATATCGGGGACGTTCAGTGAAATAACTCCGAGAAAAGATTTTCATGGTGGTAGCAACCCCTCGATAACTATTCCCTCCTTCTATCACTTGTTCCACTGATACCTGGATTGTTTGAGATGTGTAGTGATGCTCCTTTACTAATACAGTAGGTTCTCGTGTTAGGGCAACTTCTTCAACTGATTGATTTTTTTTTTTAGATTTTCTATCTCTTTTTTTAGTTCTTTAATTTCTTGTCTTCCTGATAAAGCTTCTGTTTTCCACTTATTTCTACTTCTCTCTAAATCGTAATTCTTTTGAGACGAAAATCTTAATTGTTCTTGCTTGTCTAAAGCTCTTTCTTTCCAATTTTCTCGACTCTCTTTAAAATAACGGACTTGACGGCTTAGAGGCATCGCCGATGTCAGCTTGTCTATCATATTGTTTATATAATAACATATTTTACCAGACAAAAAAATATCATTATCAATACTTTTCTGTCAACTTTTTTTGTCCCTTACATCCACAATTCGATTAGAAATTTGGCTGACCTTGAAGCGATCGCTATTTCCAGGGAGTCTTCTGAGTAAAAATACTCAAGGAGGGTCTCGCTGCGATCGCTAATTAATAACGATATAAAACTTGTCTGAAAATAGTTGAGGCTATAAGGCTAATTTGCATCAGCCTAGAGAGTGACAGTTTCCGAGCAAATAGCATAGATGCTTGTGATGGAGCCCCTGGTGTAATATGGCATTGTGATTCAGATGGTGGTGAAGTCAGCGTTTTCGGCTGCCTTTGTTGCCGTGATGATGGTACAACAACGTATATGTGGCAACGTCCACACTGGTCGGTCAACTTGGGGGAAAACTAGCGAAGATACTGTTGGCGACAGGGCAAACGCATCTAAAATATCAAGTTAAGGAAAAGGAAAGGTCCTCCGTACTTAGAAAAGATCGGGAGGATCGGGAATATCGAGAATATCGATATCGGGACAATTCCTGTTTGGAAAAAACGGAGAATCCCAAATGCAGTGATTCGTAAGAGACTGCAAAGGTCCTGGAATTCCACCCATGATATTGTCAATCTCGTCGTCAATAAGCTCTTTTAACGTGAGTTCGACGAGGGGGTGTCCCAGAACTGCCCAAAAATTGTAAGTAGTCGCACATAAATAAAGTAAATTGTGTAAACATTTATAAATCAAGCTGTAACCTTACTCCTGCCTCCTGCCCCCTGCCCCCTGCCCCCTGCCTCATTTCAACTGTAACGTTTATTTTTGTCCAGGTACTTATCACATTCCTCTGAGTTAATATAATGAAAAATTATCAGAAAATTGTCATTGTTTTCTTATCCTTAAGTTTAACTGGATTATTAGGAAAATCCGCTTCCACAGAATCTGCTGTTAATCAATCCTTTCAAGGATGGTTTCTTAACTTAATACAAGATGAAGGGAAAAAACCTCCTCAGCAACCGACTCAAACCTCAGCCATTTATCGTTTTTTTAGCCAAGTAAACGATAAATCAATAGAAGATTGTGAACCCAAAACCTCAGAACCTAATTTTTTAGTGATTGCCGGTGGTGCAACTCCTGAATCTAATGAAATTGCTTTAGAAAAAAATGTTCTCTATTTTCAAAGAACCTTAAAAAATATGGGGTTTAACTCTCCATCAAAGAGTATCTTTTTCGCTAATGGAAATAATGGAGAAGCGAGTATTCGTTATCTTGATCCTCAACGTAAAGAACGGTTTAAAGTTCCTAATATTCCTGGTTTAGATGGTTCAGCTAGTCTCAAAAATATTAATAATTGGATTGATAATATTAATCAAAATCAAGTAACGAAAAAACCGATATTTCTTTATTTTACAGGTCATGGAATTCTCAATGAAAGAAACAGCAATAATAATGCGTTAATGCTTTGGAATAATACCCCTGTAACGGTAGCAAAATTATCAAACACTTTAGATCAATTACCTCAAGATAGTCATATTGTTACCATGATGGCTCAATGTTTTTCGGGTTCCTTTGCTAATTATATTTATCAAAATGGTGATCCTAATCAACCGTTAACCAAACAAACCAGATGTGGCTTTTTTGCTACCATTAAAACCTTGCCTTCTGTGGGGTGTACTCCTGAAGTAAATGAAGCAGATTATAAAGATTATAGTTCTAGTTTTTTTGCTGGATTAAGTGGGGTTAGTCGCATTGGTCAAAAAGTTGCTTCTGCGGACTATAATAAGGATGGAAGAGTTAGTTATTCCGAAGCGCATGGGTTTGCTAAAGTAGATGAAAAAACCACTGATTTACCCGTTTCTACGTCTGAGGTTTGGTTACAACAAAAAGCGAGTGATGAAGATATTGAACAGTTACTTAAAACCCCAATTATCGAACTAGAAAAAATTGCTCGTCCTCAACAAAAATATGTCATTAATTCTTTGGTTGATTTGTTTCAATTTGATCCTCAAAAATCTTATATAGAAAATTTAGAAACTTTAAACCCTTATCAAGTAGTAACTGAAGTGCAGAAAGCTTATAAAATTAGACTTTTGATGGAACTATTAAACGTTAGAATGGAAGAGAAAGTTCGTAAAAGTAATAATCAAGAAGAAATCGCTATTTTAGAACGTTTAATTGACTGTGAATCAAGTTCTTGGAAATAGATATAGCGTTTCTCGGACTCATGAGGTACACCTAACACCTGCCTCCTGCCTCAAAGGGATAACTTCTGTACCTCACCAGTATGGGAACTGCTTTTTCTAGCCGTTTTCATACTGTTAAAATTTATTGCTGAACCTTGACATTAAATTATTTACCTAAATTCTCAATTTTAAACCCTGGTATTTGATAATCTTTGGGTAAATAATTAGCAGGAATTGTATTTTGATTTCCATCCCGAAGTGCAGAATAATGAGGAGATAAAATTTCAATATCTGATTCATTACATTTATCTTGAATATGTTGATGAAGATCAGAATAAATGTAAAATAATTTACGGGTTTTATCCGTATAGACATTTAATTCATAACTGACATAAAAATCATCTAAACTGGTTTGTAAAACAAAGGGTTTCGGGTCTTTTAATAAGGAGTTTGTCATATCAGCAGCAGCTAATAAAACTTGATGAACTTTGCGCCAAGGAACATCATATCCTAAAGTAATTGTAGTAGAAATAATTAAAGGTATTCCTGTCTCTCTTGCTGAGGCACTAAAATTAATAACATTACTATTTAATACGGTAGCATTGGGTAACGTAACAATCACATTTTTTGGAGTACGAATGCGAGTAACCAGCAAAGTTTTGTCTTCTATATCTCCAATAATATCACCAATTTGTACGCGATCGCCTAATTGAAACGCGCGAGTATAAATCAAAATTACTCCCCCCACTGTATTAGCGACAGCAGAGGTTGAACCCAGAGAGAAAAGAATCCCTAAAAATACAGAAATACCTCGAAAAGCAGGAGAGTCAAACCCTGGTAAATAAGGAAAAGCAATGACAGCAGCTAAGGCAATAATGAGAAATTGTAGAATATTATAAGTCGGTGTTGCCCAGTCTTGATAAAATCCAGGAATGGTGATATTCCCTCGTTCTAATTCTTTAAAAATAAACTTACAAAATCGAATAATATAATAGGTACATAACACAATTAACCCAACCATAAAAATATTGGGTATATAATTAATGACTGACTCATAAATGAAGAGATTTGCTTGTAATATATAATCAAATATTTTGCTAGATATTTTACGGGTTAATGGGAAAAAACTGAGGACAAAAGGAATATAAAGAAAGATGATTGCAAGAAAAATAATAACTCGAATAAATTTAATAATGCCAATTAAAACTTCAGCAACTTGTGCAGAAGTAATTAACTCGACGTTTTGAATTCTTAAACTAGGAATAATCGTCTCTCTCCACCGATTTAAGAGATTAAAAATTCTCGGAAAAATGATGTTTATTATCTTCAAGATTAGAAAAAGAGATAACGTAGCAATTAATGTCCAAACTAAACTAAAAATTCGAGCAGTTAAGGTTCTTTCTTCCCTAAATTGATTAACAGATGTTTTGATAATTTCTAAGTATTCTTCTGCTAATTCTTGACGAGATTTTCTAGCTGCATCAGCATCTTCTTCTGTTAAGGTAGCTAAAATTTTATCTTCAGCAATAATACTGGTAATGTTATCACTAGATTCTAATTTAATGGAGTCAATAGATAATGAGTTATCCTCAGCAAATTTTTCCAGTCTTGTTGTTATGGTTTCTGCCCTTTCTTCAGAAGAAAATGATCCTGTAGGTGCTTGTATTTTAAATAATATTTGATCATTTAATACGACAGGATAACCATCAATTTTATCTCCATTACTGGTCTCATTCTGTCCATAAACTAAAGGAGAAATCAAAAGAATAGACAAGGTTATTAGAAAAATACTAATAAATGATTTTATTTTTCTGCTGATCATGGTAATACTTGCTTCCTGGTAATATGAAAAAATATAAATATCGTCTAACTGTTTCAATAATAAACTATTTAAACCCAATTGAATGACATTGACAGAATTTGATAACCTATCAATACAGATAATTATCGATTCAACCAACTTCTTAAATCTTCTACATTAGCGAAATCGAAAATGGCTTCTCCTAAAGCTTCAATCTCCTCAATTTCTAACCCTTGAATTTGGGTTTTGATTTCAGGGTTAATTGTTCCTAATTTCCGTTCAATTAAACGAATAACTAGATTTTTTTCTCTCATTATTCCCTGTTCAATTCCTTGTTCAATTCCTTGTTCAATTCCCTGTTCAATTCCTTTTTCAATTCCTTGTCTCATCCAACTGGTAACAATTTGCATAACGTCCTCCTGTTCTTGGGGTAGAAAAGTGTTTAATTCAGATTGAAAAATACTTTCTTCAACTGGGTTTAAAGTAAGATAAGTATCAATAAATCCTGAAATTAATTGCATTCTAGCTGGATCGAGTTTTAAGGTTACTAATAATCTTAAACATTGTGCTTTCACTTTGGCACGATCTTGATCCGCTATTTTCATTTTAGCCATTAATGCTGATGCAACTGGATTCGGTTGATTGATAAAATCTCGCCAATTTAACTGGTTAAGCTGCACCACACGATAGTTAAAGTTTAACACTTTTAAATCAGGAAATTCAACTTTGTATTGACTCTTTGCTTGTTTTTGAGGACTATCGTAGGAAAAAATGACAATGGGGTAAATGGGTAAAGAAAACTTTTCATGAAGACGAGCAAAATAGGAAAACATTCGCCGATTAAAACTCGTCTGTGAACTCGATTGTGCTTCAATATGAATCAAAAAAAAAGAAGGCTGATTTTTAAATTTAACTTGGGCAATTAAATCAGTTTCATATCTTTCTCCTTCAGTGACATCTGTAAAAATTTCTTTATCCAAAAACTTGACAGACTTTTCATCAAGATAGGTAATGACTTGAGGAAAAAATAAATCGATAAATTCAACAAAAAAAGTTGAAACTAATTCCTTAAATAAGCGATCGTGATCAACCATTATTTTAAAGTTCTCTTCCTCCTAAGTACCTGGACGATCTTGTAATTCTTGACTCATATTAAACTAAGTGTTAACTGTTAAGTTAGGTAATATCCACCTTGCCTTAAAAAAATAATTACCGATTTTAATTTAATGATGACCTTTCGAGAAGAATTTGAACTCCTCCTACGAGCTTGTTACCCTTTAATTTATATTCCCACCACCGAAGAAGAAAGACTGGAAAATGCGATCGCCCAATGCGCTAAAACCCTGCAAAACCGAACGTTGTATATTTGGGACTTCGTAGACGGCTATCAAGATAATCCCAATAACGAAGGCGTGGGCAGACGTAACCCCCTACAGGCCCTAGAATTTGTGGAAAAATTGCCCAATAATATCGGGGCAATCTTTATTTTACGGGACTTTCAACGGTTCCTAGAAGATGTGTCCATCTCCCGTAAACTGCGAAACCTGGCCCGTAGTTTAAAATCCCAACCCAAAAATATCATTATTATTGCCCCCCAGGTACAAATTCCCGAAGAATTAAGCGAAGTCCTCACCATACTTGACTTTCCCCTTCCCAGCGCAACAGAAATCAAAAGCGAAATAGAACGCCTCTTAGGAGCCACAGGACAACCCTTATCTGATACATTAGTCGATGAATTAGTACGATCAGGACAAGGACTGTCCTTAGAGAGAATACGCCGTGTTTTGACCCGTTGTATCGCCAGTCATGGACGCATTGAACCGGAAGACGTAGAACTGATATTAGAAGAAAAACGCCAATCAATTCGTCAAACCCAAATTTTAGACTTTTATCCGGCTACCGAACAAATCTCCGATATTGGGGGCTTAGACAACCTCAAAGACTGGTTACTGCGTCGGGGTGGGGCATTTAGTGAAAAAGCGAGGTCTTACGGCTTACCCCACCCTCGCGGACTGTTATTAGTGGGTATTCAAGGCACCGGAAAATCCCTCACCGCCAAAGCCATCTCCCACCATTGGCACTTACCCCTACTCCGTTTAGACGTAGGGCGACTGTTTGGGGGGTTAGTAGGAGAGTCCGAGTCTCGCACCCGTCAGATGACCAGTTTAGCAGAAGCGTTGGCCCCTTGTGTATTATGGATCGATGAAATTGATAAAGCCTTTGCCGGGGTAGAAGGAAAAGGAGACGGAGGAACTACCAGTCGTGTCTTTGGAACTTTTATTACCTGGTTAGCGGAAAAAAAATCCCCTGTGTTTGTGGTGGCCACCGCCAACAATATTAAAGCCTTACCCCCAGAAATGTTACGAAAAGGCCGCTTTGACGAAATTTTCTTTGTGGGTTTACCCAGTCAAGGGGAACGAGAAGCCATTTTTAACGTCCATCTATCTAGACTGCGACCCCATAATCTCAAGACTTACGACATTAAGCGACTTGCCTATGAAACCCCAGATTTTTCGGGGGCAGAAATTGAACAAACCTTAATCGAGGCCATGCACATTGGGTTTAGTCAAAACCGTGACTTTAGCACCGATGATATCCTACAAGCAGCCAGTCAAATTATCCCCTTGGCCCGAACCGCACAAGAAGACATTGAATTTTTGCAGCAGTGGGCTGCAGCTGGAAAAGCTCGGTTAGCTTCTCGTCAAAGTCGTTTAAATTCTCTGACTCCCTAAGAAATTAAATCAGCGTGGGAACAGTGGCTAAATTAGAGGTATCAACGTTAATATGCAACCTTAGGTTATCTCGTATCCTGTTATCATTATGAATCGTTTATCTGGCGTTTTTCAATTTTTATTAGGATTTTTCCTCGGTATTGTTCTCTTAGTGGGGGGAACCGCTTCTCTTGCCTACGTGGTCTTTTCTCGCATGAATGCTAACCCCGAAAAACCCACCTTTGCTGAGGAGAAAGCCCCAGAAACTAAACCTGTTGGTCAACAAGCGACCAAAACTCAACCCGTCGAGGAAGTGGTGGCGAAAGAATCTGTCATTACAGAAGACTTACCCGACGGAGCTTATCGAGCTAAAGTCACTTGGTCAACCGGTTTAAGTCTGCGATCGCAACCCGCTTCCGATGCCCAAAGAATTGGCGGTGTTGAATACAATTCTGAACTGATCATACTCCAAACCAGTGCAGACGGCGGTTGGCAGCAAGTTCGTCTCCCAGGCAGTCAACAAGAAGGTTGGGTTAAAGCAGGCAATGTAGCGAAAATAGACGAATAAGTTAAATGTAGGCCGATGCACTGCCCACCTTTTTTGGGTTAATTATTTTCAAGTGGGAGATGTAGCGCAACACAGGACGGACATCTTACGGTGGCGAATTCGATTCGCCACCCGTGTCCTCTAATTTATTGCCCGTAGGTATTTCTGAATAAGCTTTACTATAGCGTTTCTCGGACTCATGAGGTACACCTAACACCTGCCTCCTGCCCCCTGCCTCCTGCCTCAAAGGGATAACTTCTGTACTTCACCAGTATGGGAACTGCTATATAATAATACAGTTTATTCTTTGAGCATAACATTGTTTATACTTTAAATGAATAAGTTAGCAGATAAATTAAAATAATCACCTAATGCTTTAGCTTGAGCTTTACTAATAGATCGTTTACCATTAACGACTTCAGAAACCACTCCACTTGAGCCAAGTATCCCTATCAAATCTGCTTGACGAGTGCCACTAACTTCCATTAAATGTTGTAAGATTTCATAAGGTTCGCAATCTTCTATGGGATAGTTTTCTGTTTCGTAAGCTTCAATTAATGTAACTAATAATCGATAAATTTTAGTTTCTTCTACTGTTCTATTTTTCTTAAAAGTTAATTTTTCAGTAATGGTTAATAATTGTTGATATTCTTCTTCTGATTCAATTACTTTTGGAGCAATTTCAACCAGAAGATTTCGATAAGCTTCTTCATTAAAAGTAGGGGTCGTTTTTCCAGTTGTTTTTGTCATATTCGCTATGGGTCAAGAAGTATTTGTAATAGATAATTTGGCCTTCATAATCAATGCCAACAATTAAACGATAATGATTTCCTTTTATATTAAAAACGGTAAAATTGCCAACTGCTTCAGCATTTTTGTAGATTTTCTTAACTTCTTCTAAGTTCTTCCATTGAGCATTCTTAACAACTTTGTACCAATTTTTAACTTGTTTTTTAACGTCAGGGTAACAGTTTGCATCTTGACGTAAACGAGAAATTGCAATTAGTTTCATAACTATTATTTTGATTTTTCTGAAGGAGATAGAGACTAAGCATAACTAATAATCTTGTACTTAATTTTCGTCGAAATTATTTTTATGCTCTCATTTCGAGAGTATTTTGTCAAGTAAAATTCTAAGCTGTAGAATAATAGTTAAAATGACTAACTAAAAAAATGACTAAAAGTTTATCAACTGCTGAAGTTAAAGCACATTTATCCGAATCGATTGATATAGCTTTAAAAGAAGGCTATGTTATCATTACACGCTACGGTAAACCCGTTGCTGCTATTGTGAGTTATGAAGATTTAGCTCAACTACAACGACTGCGTAGTGCTAATCTAAAAGGAGGTTTAGCAACAATAGGAAAAGGTTGGGAAGATTCAGAAGATTTTGCTCAAGAATTAGATAAAATTGTTCAAGAAAGGGCTTAAACTTTTAATGATAAAAATTAATGGCTTATTTATTTGATACGGATGCCATTTCTGAACCCCTTAGAAAACGACCTTTACCTGATTATATTGATTGGTTAAACTCTGTTTCAAAAGAAGAACAATGTACTAGCACTATTGTTATTGCAGAACTTTATAAGGGTGCATTTCGTTCACAAAAGTCTGAGATAATACTTGAGAAAATTAAAAGGGTAATTCTACCACAATTAACTGTTATTCCCTTTGATGTAGTTACGGCTAAAATTTACGGTGAAATTTATGCTGAACTTGAAAAAAATGGTCAAATCTTAGCCCATGCTGATTTGCAAATTGCAGCAACAGCTATACAGCATAACTTAACCTTAGTCACAGGCAATATTAAGCATTTTAATAGAATTGGGCAACTTAAAATCAACTTCACTTTAGCTGATGCTAAAAAAAATAACTAAATGGTTAAAATTAATTCTAAATTCCTAACTCTTAGCCTTAATTAAATACCCACAATTATGCTCCCCTTCATTAATCCAGTGGGTTCGTTCTATAATACAATCGGGCAAAATTTCGGCAAACATTTCTAACTCATGACCACAAACAGTGGGATAAGATTCGGCTACCTCAGAAATAGCACAATGGTGTTCAGCCAGGAGATAACCTTCCTCTTGAGCTTTTAAACCATTTTTTCCATTTGCCTTGTGTATTTCAGCCATATAACCCTCTTCCTGTCGCAGTTTAACCAACCGATCCATCCTCTCCTTTAAAGGCCCCTGGCCGATGCGTCGCCGATACTCATCTGCTTTGCGTTGCCATTGCTTACGTAGTACCTCTTTAACCTGACTTTCTCCCACTGTCTCCGTTAACGTATCCAAAAAAGACACCGCAAACTCCCCGTATTGATTCGGAAAGCGATCGCGGCCCTGTTTACTGAGAGAATAAACATACTGGGGTCGTCCTAACCCTCCCTGCATGGGATGATGTTCGAGTAACCCTTCCGCTTCGAGGTCTTTTAAATGACGACGAGTAGCTTGAGGGGTGATATCGAGAGTTTCAGCGAGTTCATGGGCGGTGGCTTGACCCTGTTTGAGTAAATACTGCAAAATATCTTCTTTGGTAGAAGGAGGCTGTATAGTGGTCATTTTTTAAACTTATGAGGTCAGATATATGGGAAAGGTCACAGAAAAATTTTAGGGGAATGTGACTTTGACAACAATTGAGTTGTTAATCTATTGTAAGCTATAATAAAGAAACAAAAATGTTGTTTTACTAATCCCTATCCAGGAGACGCGGCTTTTGTAGGGTTAACGACTCATTCCCTGCCAACCTACCACCTTGACATCACTTAACTCTCCCTATATTGGGGAAACACCTTGAACTGAAACGGAGAACACAAAATCTAATGAGTGCAACCACCGTCAAAAACCTAGTCAACCAACCCTATAAATACGGCTTTGTTACGGACATTGAAGCTGATACCATTCCTCGTGGTTTAAACGAAGATGTGATTCGTCTTATTTCAGCCAAAAAGAAGGAACCAGACTTTATGCTGGAGTTTCGTCTCAAAGCCTATAAAAAATGGTTAACAATGACGGAACCCACTTGGCCCCATGTCAATTATCCCCCAATCGATTATCAAAATATTATCTACTATTCTGCCCCAAAACAGAAGAAAGAAAAACTACAAAATTTAGACGAAGTTGACCCTGCTTTACTAGAAACCTTTGAAAAATTAGGGATTCCTTTATCGGAACAAAAACGCCTTAGTAATGTGGCTGTTGATGCTATTTTTGATAGTGTGTCTGTCGCAACCACTTATAAAGAAAAATTGGCAGAACATGGAGTTATCTTCTGTTCTATTTCCGAAGCATTAGAAGAACATCCCGAGTTAGTTAAAAAGTATCTCGGTAGTGTGGTTCCTATTGGAGATAATTTCTTTGCTGCCTTAAATTCTGCGGTGTTTAGTGATGGTTCTTTTGTCTTTATTCCCAAAGGGGTAAAATGTCCTATGGAACTATCAACTTATTTCCGAATTAATACAGGAGATACAGGACAATTTGAGCGTACTTTAATTGTGGCAGAAGAAGAAGCCTCTGTCAGCTATTTAGAAGGCTGTACCGCCCCCATGTATGATAGTAATCAACTTCATGCTGCGGTAGTCGAATTAGTGGCATTAGACAATGCAGACATTAAATATTCTACGGTGCAAAATTGGTACGCTGGAGATGAAAATGGCAAGGGCGGAATTTACAATTTTGTGACCAAAAGAGGACTCTGTAAAGGAGTTAATTCTAAGATTTCTTGGACTCAGGTAGAAACCGGTTCAGCTATTACTTGGAAGTACCCTAGTTGTGTGTTAGTAGGAGATAATTCCGTTGGCGAATTTTACTCCATTGCCCTCACCAACAATATGCAGCAAGCAGACACCGGAACCAAAATGATTCATATTGGAAAAAATACCCGCAGTACCATTATTTCTAAGGGGATTTCTGCCGGTAATTCCAAGAATAGTTATCGCGGTTTAGTACAAATGGGACCCAAAGCAAAAGGAGCAAGAAATTACTCCCAATGTGATTCCATGTTAATTGGAGATAATGCCGAAGCCAATACTTTTCCCTATATTCAAGTTGATAATAATACGGCAAAAGTTGAACATGAAGCCTCTACTTCCAAGATAGGAGAAGACCAACTATTTTACTTTGCTCAACGCGGTATTTCGGAAGAAGATGCTGTCTCAATGTTAGTCAGTGGTTTCTGTAAAGATGTCTTGAGTGAATTACCCATGGAATTTGCTTCAGAAGCCGATAAATTATTGAGTTTGAAGTTAGAAGGAACCGTTGGGTAGACGGTTATCAGTTATTAGTTATCAGTCATCAGTTGTCAAAGATGATGACTGTTATTTGTCAATAATTAACAATCAAGAAAACAAACATGAGTGACGTTATTTTATCCGTTAAAAATTTGACCGCTAATGTAGAAGGAACTCCTATCCTAAAAGGGGTTAATTTAGAAATTAAAGCAGGGGAAGTTCATGCCATTATGGGTAGAAATGGCTCTGGAAAAAGCACTTTATCTAAGGTTTTAGCTGGACATCCTGATTATGAAATTACTGGGGGTGAAGTGCTTTATAAGGGTGAAAATATCCTAGATAAAAGCCCCGACGAAAGAGCATTAGAAGGTATATTTTTGGCCTTTCAATATCCTTTAGAAATTCCTGGCGTGAGTAACTTAGACTTCTTAAGAGTAGCCTATAATGCCCGTCGTAAACATTTAGGATTAGAAGAAATAGACACCTTTGATTTTGAAGATTTAGTGGAGGAAAAATTAGAGGTTGTTAAAATGGACTCTGCTTTCTTAGACAGAAGTTTAAATGAGGGATTTTCTGGGGGTGAAAAGAAGCGTAACGAAATCTTACAAATGGCCTTATTAGAACCCACATTAGGCATTTTAGACGAGATTGATTCAGGGTTAGATATTGACGCTTTAAAAATTGTTGCCAATGGAGTTAACCAGTTAGCAACTCCTGATAATGCTTTCTTATTAATTACCCATTATCAACGGTTATTAAACTACATTGAACCCCATCATGTTCATGTCATGTATGATGGTCAAATTGTTACGAGTGGCGGTAAAGAATTAGCCCTAGAATTAGAAGAATCAGGTTATGATTTTATCGAGGAGAAATTACTGGCACAAGCGTAAATTATAGGTAATTACTAGGGAAAAGTTTCACTTTTCCCTAGATAAGTAATAGAGGAAAATAATAACAATTTTAGAATATTGAAACTAAGAACTTAATAAGTTTATAAATTAAGAGCTATCGCTTAATTTTTTTTACAATAGTTGCTTGAAACAAATGTTAGTAAAAATGCCAAAATAAGTGAAAACAGATAGTATTTTTTACCAACTCTTTCAAACCTTTCCTCGTTGTTTCTTTGATTTGCTAAATCTTCCTGCTGAGACAGTTAATGATTATCAATTTTCTTCTAAAGAAGCTATTGCACAAGGAAAAAAGTTAATTCAAAAAGTAAAGGAAGAAATTAGAGATGCTAAACAACAGGAAAAATTAAAAATTATTGTTTCATTTGTGATTATTTAAGTAGTCGGACATAAATAAAGTGAACTGTCTTAAGAAATGTAAATTACTCCATAAACCCTCCTCCTCTGCTTCCTCTGCACCCTCTGCCTCCTCTGCTTAACTTAAACGAGTAACGTTTATTTTTGTCCAGGTACTTAGTTGCCCATATTGACCACAAAACTTGTTCAGCCAATCCAAATTAGTCGTAAACTATATAATTGAAACAATCGGAAGGAGTTGGCGCGTGGAACGCACATTTATCATGATTAAACCCGATGGGGTACAACGGGGACTGGTGGGTGAAGTCATTGGTCGTTTTGAAGCCAAAGGATTTACTCTAGTTGGACTAAAATTCATGTCAGTGTCCAAAGAATTAGCCGAAGAACACTACGATGTCCATAAAGAACGTCCTTTCTTTGGCAGTTTAGTCGAATTTATCTCTTCTTCTCCCGTTGTTGCTATGGTATGGGAAGGAGAAGGGGTTGTCGCTTCTGCACGGAAAATCATTGGCGCAACTAACCCTTTATCCGCCGAACCTGGAACCATTCGGGGTGATTTTGGGGTGAGTGTGGGACGTAACTTGATTCATGGTTCCGATGCCATTGAAACTGCCCAAAAGGAGATTAGCCTCTGGTTTAATGAAAAAGAGTTAGTCACTTGGCAACCGACTGTTAAAACCTGGTTATACGAATAAATTGTAACGTAGCCCTTTTATCGCTTCGCTCGAAGTCAGAAGTAGGAACTTCACACTTCTGACTTCTGACTTCTTTCAAATGCTCCTCCTGAATTCTGTCTCCTGTATCCTGACTCCTCGCCAAAATTAGAATTTTTCTGATATCAAACTCAGGTTAGCATAATAAGTCCTGTAGAACACGAAAAATTACTTAATGCAACAAGACACCGTTACCGAGTGGAACTACGGATACTTAAAATATATCTGTAAGTAATGCCGTGTTTTTTCGGCTGTGTTCAGAGAATTATTTGCCTACAATCAACACTAGAAATTGAAAAAGACTAGATGATTAATAGTAAAAGAAAAAACCATGACCAACGATTTACAGACTCCACTCCTCGAATATTTACGTCATAAACTGGCTATTCCTGCTGATGCTTTGAAAATGGCTGTCAAGTTTACAGAAGCTTCTATGGGTTCTCTACCGATGGTACTTTGGCAATACGGATTAATTGATTTACATCAGTTAGATGAAGTATTAGATTGGATAGACAATCGAGAAATTAACGAGGTTGAGTTAAGTTATTAAATCTGGGTTGTTGGTTTATTTTTTTGAGTTCTTATTAACAAACTAATTGTATTAATCAGTGAGAGTATTGATCATGACTAAACCCTGTTTACCCCCCGATGATTTACCGTCTTTAGATCCCAGTTACCGTGAACTTTCTTGGGAATTAGAAGAAGTTACTGGCGAAATGTTTTATAACAATTGCGATCCCATTACACAAGATTTATTAAGACAATGTGGATGGGATGTTACCGTTAGAAGTAAGGGATTAACTTTAGTGGTTATTTGTCCTAATCATTCCTTAAATTGGCAAGTATTACAATCTATTCCTTTATTAGCTGAGAGTTTACAAACTTTAAGTCATACAGGAAAAATAAGAATTTATCCCCCACCAGGAACCGGTACTCCTATGGAAGTAATGCTAGAAGATTCTTTTTTATAGTAAAAAGTTTTTTCTAAATTTTTAAGAAATAGCGATCGCTGATTAACTGTTTGCATTTTAAACATTAACCTATCAAATTAAAAAGGGGGTTATCCAAAGCGTATTTGGTATAAACTCGAATGAATGGTAAGTTAAAATATACCATTTTTTGGAGTTTTTTGCTATTATTTTTTGCTAAATAAAATAACATTATTTTTGTCAAATTGTAACTTAAAAGTTGAATTTTGTTGTAGTTTATCAACTAAATTACTAACAGTATCTTGTGAATTTTCCCAACCTGGATAACGAGTATTGAGTAAGATATAATCAAACTCTTCTATGTCAATAGGTTCTCTATCTTTAATGGCTAATTTGATAACAGAACGATGGGTTAAATGAGGGGAAATTTGCGGAGATGTTAATACTTTTACTTCAGCCGGAACTAATTTAACAGCGTCTCTCATGGCTGATACTGTTTCTATTTGTTCTAAATATCGAGAGGTGAAATAACCATACTTTCCTAATGCTAAAAAAGCAATTAATGACCAAATCATGATATATTTAGGTTTACGAATTAAGCCTTTATTAGCAACCAACGTGGCTATTACTGATAATAATAAAAACGGTAAAATAGAAACGGAATATTGATGAACTAAATCTTTTTGGGGTTGATAATCAGTTAATAAATTTAAAGTTAATGCAGGAATAGCAGCAACTAAAGGCGTTAAATAACGAGGTGATAAACTCCAAACAAGCGGAATAAATAATAAGATAATATATTCTAAATTGGCTAAAGTAAAAAGGCGACTTAAAATGATATTAGGCTGCAAAATTAAATTTGTTATAATTTCGGTTACTGAGTCCCCTAAAAAAGAATAACGTCCCACCGCAGCTACTTCATCCCCACTAAATTGAGGAATAATTAATTGTGTGGTGATAATAAACCAAAATATACCTAGAAATAGTGATAAAAATCCATACTTTTTTCTTTTTTCAAACAATAATAACCAGACTCCCATTGCTGCAACGGTTAAAGATAATACCGCTTTGCAACTTAAAATTAAAATAATAGCGACCAGAAATTGTATAAACTTTTTTGCTCTCGCTGCTAACACTGCGAAAAAAATAGTAGGTAAAGCAATAATTTCTGAATGGAAGTCAAATAAATTGACATTAAAAATCAAAGGATAGAGTAAATAAACCCCAACTAGCGTTAAAGCTAAATTATCGTTTAAATCTGCTTGATTAGCTAATAACCACAATGGTACAATAGAAAAAGATAAAGTGATTGCTTGGACTAAAAATAACCAATGAACATTAGGATAAATAACATAAAATAAAGCCAACGGATAAAAAATAAAAGCAGCATGATCTCCTAAAATATGATCCTCAGAAAAAGAAACAAT
>JASJDD010000186.1 GCA_030065735.1 Crocosphaera sp. | reverse complement strand
TTGGAGGAATAATTTGCAAGTTGAGTATCGCCAATTATTTTTGAAAGATTTAAAGAAGTAAAAAAAACAACAATTCTAGTGTTAATGTAGTTAATTTAGGGTGGGTAATGCCCACCCTACAATTCTATTTTAACTGATAATAAACACCCCAGATGGCCATCGCCCTTAAATAATGACAAGCGCGATAGGTTCCCACTGCGGTTATTGCTTCAGGAGTCCGAAACTGTAACCCATTTTCATACACTTGTTTAACCACTGCTTCTGTTAATTTTAAGGCTTCATCTTTCATTCCCATTTGTATTAGAAATGCAGCTAAACCGAAATTAATTCCTGTCCAAACTTCTTGAGGATGAGTGGAGTTGGGATCTTCGGGTGTACCGTCGGGTTTCATCCCGTTTGCTGCCCCATATTTTCCATTTTGAAACTTTAAAAAACAAGCTTCATAAACCTTTTGTAAAGCTGATAGGGTATATTCCTGTTCAACCACATCAGGTAACCCCAATAAACGGGCATAAAATTGACCACATAATTGATCCGCCATTACCACATCGGAACCGCTTTCACTATCTAATTTATAGTATTCTCCATTCCATAATGTGGAGTGATAAACAGCACGAGATTGTTGTAACCAATTGTTATATTTATCCAGTTCTTTTTCAATAGATTCGGGATAATTTTCGGGTTCTAATTGTGAATTATTGGCAGGGTTTTCTAATAATATTTTTCCTATCCTAATGGCAGCTTCTAAAGCAGCGATCCATAACGCCCCACAATAAGCACTAATACCCCGTAATTCCCAGTCATCAAATGTCTGATCTGGTGCGCCAGAATTTTCGGGAATCCCATCATTATCTAAATCAAATGCTTTGAGATAGTTTAACGTTTCTGGTATCGCTTCCCAACATTCCCATAAAAATTCAATATCCTCTGCTCCTGTTAACAGAAAATCTCGGTAAACTTGTAAGACAAAATCGCTGCCTAAATCTTTCCAAAGATTACAATCTTGATAGCTGGTATAGTTTGTTTTTTCCCAAGGATGTTCATTGGGCGCACCTAAATCATGAGGGGTTGCTCCTTTGGCTTTTCGTAACCCTTCCGCTTGATTATAACCAATAATTCTAACAGTATCATCACTACTAGGAATTACCCGTGCAAAAGCTTCCATCACTGCCTTTTCTAAACGCGGCCATAACATCAATAATCCAAACGATCCATATAATCTTACATCTAAACTTTCATACCAACGATAATCTAGACATTCTAAAACCCCAAATTTTCCTACGGGATCGGTTTCAGAGGCTGCTGTCCAAAGGGTTCCGCCATCTGTTAATAAATATAATTCATTAAATAAAGCCATCTTTAACCAGCCAGGTAAATTATCCTGCTTTAGAATAGAATTATGCCATTCTTCTATTTGTTCGCGCCATACATCAGAATGCTTTAAAGCCGTTCTTACCATTGCCCAACCATTGTTCCCATTGCGCCCAAAAAAGTCAGTATAACGACGATAATACTGCACGCCTGGAGCAAACTCTGTTATGGGTAAATCCCAAGCTAAAATAAAAGGAATTTTTTTAATTCTTCCGGGTTTAATAGTAAAACGTATGGCCATAGCAGCAGCAATTTGTTCCCCAGGTTCAGCAGGTGTTTCATCTTCTTGATCCGGCAATGAGCCATTCATGGCAAAATAATCCCAAACCTCAGAACCATCTCCTGTCGGATTCCATTTTCCTAGATAAAAAACCTCGACACTCGGATTAGTTACACTGGCAATACATATCTGTCCTTCTCCCTCTTGTACTTGTTCATGAGGTTGTAATCGATTAAGAATAAAACCCACCCGAAAATTATCTTGTACCCACTGATTAAAATTCCCTGTACTATGACCCCATCTGGGTTGATATTCGTACTCAGGACTTCCATCGTCTCTCACGGTAATTTCAGGGGATTTAATGGCATTGGTAAACCAACCCACAATATTTTGCCAGGTGAGCATAATACTGAGGGTAATGGGTTTATCTGTCGGGTTTTTTACCGTCCATTCAAATATCCCAATGGGATAACTGGTTTCCTGATAGTTATTGGGAATAATGGGAGAAAACTGGTCACAATAAATTTCTGCTTGAAACACCCCTTCATACTGATACCAACTACAGGGATAAAGTGCCGAGTAAGTTCCTTTTTCTTTCGGATACCAAGACCAACGAGATAGGGTTTGATCTTCTGGGGATTCCGTTGCTAACGCATAAGCTTGCGCCGTCCCATCTTCTAGTTGTTCAAAAATACTAAATTGACAAGATGGGATACTTTTAAATATATGTTCTCCCCCATCTAAATGCCAAAGGTTAAAATCACCACGAGGTGATCGTCCAATACAACCGGCACCAAACCCACCGAGAGGCATCCCGTGCCAAGGACCGTCATCTAAATTACTAGCATAGCGTACTGTATAGGGATTATCCCATCCTTGACCGATAAGACGTTTCCAAGCACAAGAAGGGATATTTGGGAGGGAAAATAAAGTCTTCATGAAATCTTATAGAAAAACACGGGATGTTCAAAACACCTGTTTAAAAACATATGAATCTCCTTACTAGAAGTAAGGAGAGCGTCAATTTAGAGTATTTAAGAATGAAGAAAAAACTAAATTCTACATTCTCAATTCTAAATTCTAAATTTGCTTAACCTAATACCCAATTAACCAAAGTTCTCACAGGAAAACCAGTTGCCCCTGCATTATTAACCCCATTTTCTTTATCGGCCCAAACCGGTCCGGCAATATCTAAATGAGCCCAGGGAGTTTCTTTGATAAACTGTTTCAAGAATAAAGCTGCGGTAATGGAACCCCCAGCCCTCGGTCCGGTGTTTTTCATGTCTGCAATAGGAGACTTTAACCCCTCAAAATACTTCTCTTCCATCGGCATCACCCAGAACTTTTCTCCGGCAGTTTCAGAGGCAGTTTTAATCTCTTCTGTCAGGGTTTCATCTGTACTCCATAACCCAGAAATATTGTCCCCTAACGCCACAATACAAGCACCGGTTAAGGTAGCTAAATCAACGATCGCATCCACTTCTAATTGTTCGGCAAACACTAACCCATCTGCTAGGGTTAAGCGTCCCTCAGCGTCAGTATTATTGACCTCAATGGTCTTCCCATTGGATGCGGTTAAAATGTCTCCAGGGTGCATGGCCTTTCCACTAATCATGTTTTCTGTGGCAGCACAAATAAAGTGAACTTCTACATCGGGCTTTAATTGGCCAATGACTTTAGCGGCCCCTAACGTTGCTGCACCGCCTCCCATGTCCATTTTCATGGTTTCGATACCACTGCCGGACCCTTTTAAGTTTAAACCGCCAGAATCAAAGGTTAAACTTTTGCCCACAATAGCTAGTTTCCGTTTGGGGGTTCCGGTGGGTTTATAGGTTAAATGGATAAATTTCGGCGGTAAATCTGAGGCCTGAGCGACCCCTAAAAATGCCCCCATTCCTCGTTGTTCACAGTCTTGTTGTTCTAAAATTTCGATGTCTAAACCGTAGTCTTGTGCCAATGTTTGGGCAGTTTCAGCAAAGGTGACAGGGTTAACTGTGTTGGCCGGGGCTGCTACTAATTCCCGTGCTAAAATGACCCCAGAACAAACGGTTTGAGCTTGTTCAATGGCTTCGGTTTGTTCTCCAACCCCTAAAATGTCCACGGTTTCGAGTTTTGAGGGTTTGTCTTCCGGTTCGGACTTGAAACGGTTATCTTGATGCAAAGATAGAATCATTCCTTCTGCGATCGCTGCAATGGTTTTCCCTGCATCATCATTAACCACAGGAAAATGAATGCCCAAGGTTTGCACCTTCTCTTTTTTGCCTAAACGGGCTACAACAGCAGCCCCTAAACGCAGGGTATCTAAGCTTAACTCATCCCCTTTCCCTAAACCGATAATGATCAGTTTGCGAATGGGACTATTACCCCCAATACGAGTAACGGCACTACTGCCTGATTTTCCTTCAAATTCGGCTTCTTCAATTAATTCGGTGATGGTTCCCCCCATTTTTTGATCTAATTGGCTTAATTCGCCTGTTATGTCCGTTTCATTCTCAAAAAAGCCCAATGCAATCGCATCTCCACTCCAATCTAATAATGGGGTATCGGTTCCACGAATATCCATATTTATTGTTCCCAAGTATCTCTCTAAATTGAACCTTCAACAATTTTACAGGATACTGCATTCTACATCCCACGCAGTTCATAGCACCTACTTTTTTCCTGATAACCTGTAACAAAATCTACTAACGATTAGTAGGTTTCGAGATCGGAAATGGCTCGGTGATTCCGCAGGTTTTTCTTCCCAACCAAGTTACTCACAAAGAAATTGATAGATTATTGGCTCCTAGAAAAAGCAGTTTTCAATTTCAGTCAGTCCTTAATTTAATTATTAAGTTTTATTAAAAATCGTTGCAAAAGGTTTCTCAATCTGGCTTGATGTTAGAAGAAAAAAGTAGCAACAACCTTAATCTGAGAAAGTTGGTGTGCAACCATAACATTTCTTAGAGATAAACTTTCATTGATTGAATTAACTTTTAACTAACTGTTTAGGAGATTAGAAACAATGTTGAAAAAGTTATTCGGTGGTGGCAACCAAAAAGAATTCTTCTTAGAATTAGACGAAACTACTGGTGTTTCTGCCTCTGAACCGAAAGTGGAAACCCCCGCCCCTAAAGAAGTAGAAACACCTGAACCTACCACAGAAGTTTCTCAACCAGAAGCAACGACAGAAGTCGTTCCACCACCTGCACCAGCTAAAAAAAGTAAGAAACAATCTGTTAAAAAGGTAGCTAAAACAGAAACGCCATTAACAGAAATTGTTCCCACAACCCCTGCTTTAACCAATGGTCAAGCTGCTAAGAAAGAAGAACCGACAGAAGTAGAATTTGCCACTAAATTCTATATGATTTCTACCCCTCGTCGTCGTCCTGGTCCTAGTTTAAATACTTTTAAAAACATGGCTTCTCAGGTAAAAGTACGACGGGGTTAATCCCTTGATTTAAGGTTCGTTTTGATTGTAGTCTAGAACTAAGTTCTAGACTGTTTTTTATCAAATAAGTGACAATTGAATATTCTATTTTTGCATCCTAATTTTCCCGCGCAATTTCGTCATGTTGCAACGCTTTTGGCTAAAAATCCTAAAAACAAGGTTGTCTTTGGCACAAAGCGCAAAGAAGGCAGGATTCCAGGGGTTTTTAAAGCTATCTATACCCCTTCTCGCCAAGCCCGTCCTGAAACCCACCACTATGTGCGAACCTTAGAAAATGCTGTACTCCAAGGACAAGCGGTTTATCGTTTAGCAGACCAATTAAAACGAGAAAACTTCATCCCTGATGTGGTGTATGGTCATTCTGGGTGGGGTCCAACCCTATTTATCAAAGATATCTTTCCCAAAGCAGAATTATTGTGTTTTTTTGAATGGTTTTATCACGCCCACGGAACGGACGCAGACTTTGATCCCAAAGAACCCTTAACCGTTGATGATCAAGCCCGCATTCGTATTAAGAATACACCCATATTAACCGATTTGTATAGTTGCGATCGCGGTTTATCGCCAACTGCATGGCAAAGACAACAATTTCCTCCAGAATTCCACTCTAAAATAACGGTACGTCACGATGGGGTAGATACTAACTATTTTCAACCGAAACCTGGAGCAAAATTGGTCTTACAAAATAAAAAACTGGACTTATCAGAAGTTAATGAAATGGTTACTTATGTCGCTAGAGGAATGGAACCTTATCGGGGGTTTCCTCAGTTTATGGAAGCGGTTTCTATCTTGTTAAAAAAACGACCTGATTGTCATGTAGTTATTGTGGGAGAAGACAGAGTCGCTTATGGCCGTTCTCTACCTGATGGTAAGACCTATAAACAGTTAATGTTAGAGACATTTGATTATGATTTATCCCGTTTACATTTTACGGGATCATTACCCTATTCTCAATATTTACAAGTGATACAAGCGTCATCGGTTCATGTTTATTTAACCCGTCCTTTTGTTCTGTCTTGGTCTATGTTAGAAGTCATGTCTACAGGCGGTTTAGTTTTAGGTTCAAAAACCTCGCCAGTAGAAGAAGTAATCGAAGATGGGGTTAATGGTTTATTGGTTAATTTCTTTGCTATTGATAGGATAGTAGAAAGGGTCGAGGAAGTCTTAGAACATCCCGATAAAATGGCTGATTTAAGGGTTAAAGCGAGGGAAACGATACAAGAAAAATATGATTTATCTCGATTGTTACCTGAACATATTGAATGGATTTATAATAGATAAACGATCAGAAAGCCCAATATCCACAGATTTTATAACCTAGTATTCCAGACATAGGACATCCGGTCCCTCCTTCGCCTGTTTCAAAACCTCCAAGGATTTTACTAAGTTCTTCATCATTGATGTTGTTAAATTTTTCGATCCTATTCTTGTTTAAATCTTTAATTTGAATGTGTTTGTTTATTTTAATTTGATTATTTTTCATTGATGTCACTGTAATTTAATCTTCTATAATTCTACTTCAAAAGTGTAAATTATTCAACAAAGTGATTTCCAAATTAATTGTTTGTATAGATTATTATCGAGATAATAGGGTCTAAAACCTGGCTTTTAAAAGACGTTCGGCGAAGCTCAGTCGAGCCGCGAAAAGTTTTTGTCACGAGGCATAAATCCTCGTGACAAAAACAACTTCTGTGCGATAGCGCCGGAACGCAGTGAGGAACTTCTGATTTCTGACTTCTGACTTCTGACTTCTGACTTCTGACTTCTGACTTCGTTAAAATTGCCCAAGCTTATTTAAAATCATCATCTGATAAGCCTCTGATAAAGACCCTGTTTCGTAAGCCAATCTGAAAGTATTCGTTAACTTAAATTCAAGGGTAGCTTGTTGAGTTTTATCCTTTGAATTAAATCCTTTTATGGTTAAAGTATTGTCTCTAAACTGCCATTCTCCTTGCCAAGTTATATCTTCGAGAATTTCCCTTTCTTGATAAATACGGTGTCTAGCTAAAAAACTACCATCAGGTCGAAATTGATAACCATAATAAACCGTTAATCCCTCAGATTCATGAAACCCACGCCAAAGACCAGTAATAAAATTACCTTGGTCTATATTATTAGGAGAATTATCAGTATTAATCTTATTCTCGCTGTCCCCTTGAGAGTTTAATCCAGATTGAGCAAAATACATTGTCTGATTACTCTTTAAATATCTTATCTGTTGCCTGTTATTATCGTCAGTTAAATTCATTTGATTCAGATATTTACCCCTAACTGGCTCATAAAAAAGCCAAAAGTTTAAACAACAATCACAGAAAAGACAAAAATAATTGATCATTTATCCGTCAATATCGTTAATAATAGATAATATAAGGCCACAAGAGGCAGAGTATCAGAGGACTTATGACACGACTATGTAAGGGCGTTGAAGTTGAAATTTACACAGGGACACCCCAAGGACAAATAGTGGGATTGTCTGATCGCATTAGTAAGGATCTTAACGGATTCGTCAGAGAACCTGATAGTCGTAACGTTGAATATACTACCGCACCGCTATGCTGTTACGATCGCCTCCTTTGTGCCTTAGTTCGTCCCAGACGGTCTTTAAGACAATATTTACAAAAAATTGGCAATTACACCATCCTTCCAGGAAGTACCCTCTCTTTAGGAGATAGTAGTCAATTTTATCGTTCTGATCCCATTAATCCTTATCATGGCTTCATTGAACAGACCTATGGTACCAATGTCGTCACCGCTAGTGTTCATCTTAATATCGGCATCAATGATCCAGAATTATTAATGCGGGCCTGCCGTTTAGTGCGGGTTGAAGCCCCTCTATATCTGGCGTTAAGTGCTTCGTCTCCTTTTCTTGATGGACAGGTGACAGGATACCATTCTACTCGTTGGCAGATGTTCCCTCAAACTCCTCAAAAGGTTCCCTTCTTTGAGAGTCATGCTCATTTTGTCCAGTGGACAGAAGAACAATTACACCTGAAAACCATGCAAAATGTCCGTCATTTATGGACATCGGTACGGCCCAATGGTCATAATCGACCTTACCATCTCAATCGCTTAGAATTAAGAATTTGTGATTTGATTGTTGATCCCATTGCTTTACTGTCTGTTATTGCCTTATTAGAATCCCGTCTTCTGCAATTAATCGACGATCCTACCCTCGATCCCCTCACCGAAAGTCAGTTATCCCCTGACATCCTACTAGATATGACCCATGATAATGAAATGGCAGTGGCCAAACATAGTTTAGAGGCACAATTGTATCATTGGCGTGATGGCCGTAAGATGACAGCAACGAGTTGGATCGAACAGATATATCAAGAAGTAGGTCCATTCGCGCAACAGAATGGATTTAGTTGTTTTCTCTCCCCCGTTAAAAAGATTCTCCGTTATGGGAACTTAGCCCAACAATGGTTAAAAAAATATCAACTTTCTGATGATATTCCTTCAATTATCGTCGCAGAAATCCAAACCATTGCCCAACAAGAAAAAATGTTAGAAGATAAACTCTGTGATGCTCTGCTAGTTGCGTGAACTACCCCAACTAAATCAAAGATTATAGTTGGGGCTTCCAATCTCATTGGGAGTTGCGTCTAAGAGGCAAGAAATCTTACCTCCTAGCCGTCTTACACTCCCTCCATTGGCAGTATCGCTAGTTCCTAACTCCTGTCTTGAGTGCGTCTTACATTCGGCTTGCGAAGCCGAATTACGCACTCGCAGTATCCGTAAGGCTTCATTTCTAATATTTATTGAGGCGTTTATGTCGCGGTCATGGCTAGTTT
>JASJDD010000185.1 GCA_030065735.1 Crocosphaera sp. | reverse complement strand
ATGTATAAACTACCTCAAAAGCAATGGCAAAAAACTTTTGAGAGAGTTATTAATGATATCCATGCTTGTCAAGAGGCAGCGAAAACTATTGTAAAGAGAAAAATTTATCGCCATTTTAAACCCCCGACCCTGCCGACTTTCAAAGTCGGCAGGAATGCGGGGGTGCATTCCGCACCTGAAAAAGATAGTGGAGGAAAAGAGATAAAAGCTACTTCGTTTCGCAATGAACTTATACAAAGTCTTAAAACTTTAGACTGGATGCAGTATCCTCTACTTCATCGTTGGGTCAGACTTGCTTACCATCGAGGCCATAGTTATGTTAATAATCAAATTTGTGTGGGCATTAGTAATGGAGCCGTGGTCAAAAGAATTAGTCGAAATGTGGTCAGTGTGACCATTGGAGGGGATTTAATCGGGAATCGGAAATATGAAAAGTTGACTCTCTTGTTTAAAGTAGGAAGAATCACACCTTCAGGGATTTTTCAGATTATATTTGATGATGTCACTAATGAAATTAGACTACATTTTCCTAAAATTCTTAAAAGAAGTCCCTCAATAGGTATGGGTCAATCTGGTTTAGATAAAGGTTATACGGAGGCTTTCACCGACTCTAATAATATAACTTATGGGGAGGGAATTGGAAAAGTAATGTCACGCTCTGTCTCTAAAAGGCATAAGAGAGGAAAGGGAAGAAATAAGTTATATCAAATCGCTTCAAAGAAAAACAAGCCCCAGATTTTTCGATGTAACTTAACTAAGAAACGTCATCAATTTTCCGAGAATAAGAAAAAGCAAACTTTGATAACAATGGTCAGAACTGGTGTTAATCAATTCTTGGATAAGTATCAATATGCCATCACTGAAGACTTAAGTTTTGTTGTTAAAAATAAACAAATTTCTAGCCGAATTAATCGTAATTTGGCCGAATGGTGCAAAGGAACCCTACAGAAAGCACTCGACGAGATTTCCTACCGTCGTTCGTCATCAGTGACGGTAGTCAATGCAGCCTATACCTCGCAGGTTGATTCCCGTTTTGGAGTTCTTTTAGGGACTCGCGCTGGGGATCAATTCTTCACCTTTGATGGGGAGGTATTACAGGCTGATGGTAATGCTGCACGTAACATTGAAACGAGACTTGATGACCCTAATATTACCCGATTTATGAAGTCTGTTGATGTTAGGAAAGTTTTGATTAAGCGTACAGTATCCTTTTTGTTGCAAAGGGATTTGACACTTGATGATGCTATAGAAAAGGGTTGGTTTGACCCCAGACATCTGAGGGGAATCAGCAAAAAGGCATGGGTTGAGAGTGAACCCCTAGTGGCTTAGATAGACTTCAAGGAGAGTGGCCATCATTCGTTTTTACTTGAACTCACTCAAGCCGAAAAGTAAATTACCACAACGGTAATTAATAGACAAACGAGATATTACGATTAACGACCTTTTATTCCGTTTTGCTTCTCACTCTTGAGGAGAATCTTGAAAAATAGCTCCACATTCAATTAAGTTGTCTTTAATATGATTAACTCCTTTAGTATTACTAAAAATTGTATCAATAACATTAGCTTTACTTAAGTCAGCCCCACTCAGGTTAGCCCCACTCAGGTTAGCCCCACTCAGGTTAGCCCCACTCAGGTCAGTCTCACTCAGGTCAGTCTCACTCAGGTCAGCCCCACTCAAGTCAGCCCCACTCAGGTTAGCCCCTATCAGATCAGCATCTTTGAGGTTAGTATCTCTGAGGTTAGTATCTCTGAGGTTAGCTCTTGTCAGGTCAGCCCCACTTAACTCAGCCTCTTTGAGGTTAGCATCTCTGAGGTTAGCTCTGATCAGATTAGCTTCACTTAGGTCAGCCCCACTCAACTCAGCATCTCTGAGGTTAGCCCTACTCAGATCAGCCCAACTCAGATCAGCCCTTATTAGGTAAGTCCTGATTAGGTTAGCTTCACTCAGGTCAGCCCTAATCACGTAAGCCCTGATTAGGTTAGCCTCACTCAAGTAAGTCCTAATTAGTTTAGCCTCACTCAGATCAGCCCAACTCAGGTCAGCATCTCTGAGGTAAGCTCCACTCAGGTAAGCCCCACTCAGGTCAGCATCTCTGAGGTTAGCCCTGATCAGGTAAGCCCTGATCAAGTTAGCCCCACTCAGGTTAGCATCTCTGAGGTTAGCATCTCTGAGGTCAGTCCCACTCAGGTTAGCATCTCTGAGGTTAGCATCTCTGAGGTTAGTCCCACTCAGGTAAGCCCCACTCAGGTTAGCATCTCTGAGGTTAGCGCCACTCAGGAAAGTCCTACTCAGGTCAATTCGTTGTAGTGTTTTTTTATTGGCTACTCCTACTCGAATTGCTTTAATTAACTCAACCTTTTCAATGACAGAAGGCTCTTGAGTAAATTCTGCTTTTTTGACAATAATTTTAGGAAGATTTTTTTGTTTAACTTCATTAAGAAGATTTTGAAGTTCTCCAGACTCATACAATTCAGCGAGATATTGTTGGTCTTCTGAAGAACCTTCTAATATAAATTCGGTACTGTCTTTTGAGATAAAACTTGGGGTTATGCTACATTGTTCACTATTTTTTCGCTGTTTAATAACCAAATGTATTGCTTCTAAATATTTAATAGCTTCTCCTGGAGTAAGATTATTTCCTCCTATAATAATTACTCCCATCCTATTCTCGCTAAGGATTTTATTTTTCCCAATGTTATCTACAAGGCTTTGATGTCTTTGTTTAACTTCACTCATAAATCTCGATAAATACTTACAAATTTCTTAAAAAAACAGTTGACTTCTAAAAGCTATTTCAATTAATAGACGATCTACCGTTTTTGTCAAGGTCAGTATCTGCCGAAACTATCCAATACTAGAATGATCTTGACCAGACTTTTTTGCACAGTCCCCATATTCAATCTTTGATTTAGATATTTTAGCTTAAATCTCGAAAGAAGCCCCACGCCATAAATACTATAAAAATAACTATATTTTGGCGTGGGATGAATTTCGAGCAATAAATTAACCCGCGTAGCGTCCACATGACACAAACCTATGCTATCATACTTTATAGCAAACCCAGTTAACTCTAATATGCTCAAGGTCGTCAAAGTAAGGCTATATCCCAATACAGAGCAAAAGCACTCACTAGAGCAAAGCTTTGGTAACTGCCGATGGTTGTGGAATTATTGCCTGAACTTAATGAACCAAACGTATATAGATACAGGGAAGGGATTGTCAGGATATGAGGTTAAAAAGCTAATACCTCAGTTAAAGAAGGAATACGAATGGTTATCTTTAGCTTATTCTGCTTGTTTGCAACAAGTATGTCTTAATCTGGGTGTAGCTTTTAACAACTTCTTTGAGAGACGTGCTAAGTATCCTAAATTTAAGTCAAAACATGGTAGGCAGTCTCTACAGTATCCTCAAAACGTCAAAGTATTGGATAACTACTTGAAAATCCCTAAGATTGGAGATGTCAAAGCAGTTATCCATAGGACTATTGATGGTAAATTAAAGACTGTAACTATTAGTAAAAACTGCTGTGACCAATATTTTGCTTCTATTCTATTCGATGACGGAAAAGAAAAGCCAGAACCATCAACAGATGGAAAAGCAGTAGGGGTTGATGTTGGCTTAACTCATTTTGCTATTACCAGTGATGGCTCTAAATTTGATAATCCAAGATTTTTAACTAAACATGAAAAAAGTTTAAAGGTAAAACAACAGCAACTATCTAGAAAACAAAAAGGTTCCAATAACCGTAATAAAGCTAGAAAGAAAGTTGGCTTAGTACACCGCAAAATAACCAACTGTCGTGAGGATTTTCTCCACAAACTAAGTCGTAGATTAGTTGACGAAAACCAAGTCATAGTAACAGAAAATCTTAACGTAAAAGGCTTAATGAAAAACCATTGTCTAGCAAAAGCTATAGGACAAGTGGGATGGGGGATGTTCATGACTATGCTTAAGTACAAAGCAGAACAAGAGGGAAAAACCTATCTTGAAGTTGATAGGTTTTTCCCTTCATCAAAGACTTGTCATGTTTGCTTAAATCAAGTGGGTAGTTTACCTCTTGATGTCAGAGAATGGACTTGTCATAACTGCCATGCAAAACACGACAGAGACGTTAATGCTGCAATTAACCTCAGAGAAGAGGGACTACGAATTATTTCCTGTGGGACACGGGATAAAGCCTATTGCCCAGATGTAAGACGTGGTAGAGGAGGACGCAAGAAATCCACTACACCGCTATCTGTTGGATAGGAAGCCCACGCTGTACGCAAGCGTCAGCCTGTGGTAGTTCACTCGGGGTTTCTTGCTTTTAAACTCTTAACTAAACCTTTGAATTGTTGCTTCAAGTAGTCAACATTTTGGTCATTTTCTCCGTATCGCCAACTCACATAAGCGTGGGAAATTTCGTCAATAATTTCTGCTTGTTCTTGGGGATGTTGTTCATAGGATACATTAACATATTCTAAGGGGGTTTGTGCCGGATGTTTAGGATAGCCTTTTACTTTGAGTACCCTTAACATTTCTTCGTATAATTGCACCATTGGCGGTAATTTGGCTAGGCGACGATAATACCCTAATTTGCTTAATTGTCCCCAACCTAACCATCCTAATAACCCTAAACCAACAGCTAATAAAAGTCCCACTAAAGTCCCTATTAACCCACTAGAAATAAACCGCCATAACCATCCTAAGAAGCTGATAAAACCAACAATTATTTTAGTCCAAATAACATTGAAAAAGTTAGTCACTGGAGAAGGCAACCAACCAGCTATCCAGTTCCAAAATTGCTTTAAAACGCTAAAGGTTTGGTCTTCTTCTAAAGAGGGTGGGAATAAATCATGACCAGGAATGGGATCAAACGCATACCAGCCAAAACGAGGAAAATAGACCTCAGTTAACGCATAAGCATCGGTGTTTTTAACCACATAAAAACCCGTCAACGGATTAAATTTTCCTGGAGCAAAACCAACAGTTACTCTAGCAGGAATACCGACAGAACGTAACATAATTGTTAATGCAGTGGCAAAGTGATCTCGAATACCTCCTTCATATTTAAACAAGAAAGATTCAACTAAGTCTTCATTGTTATCAAAAAAGGGTAAGTCTTCTCGAATTTGATATGTTTGTTTAACCGCTTGAGTTAAGAATAAAACCTTTTCATAGGGTGAGTTGAATGGTTTTTCTGTACGATTCAAAATTTCTTGGGTTTTTTGGCGAACTTTTTCGGCAATTTCTGGAGGAATATTGAGATAAGTTTGCTTAATTTTGTCAGAATAATCAGAGGTAGATTTTTGTAATGTTGTTCTATCTCTATAAGGCACCTCTGAAATGACGGTATAAGTTAATCCTTCTAATAAACCCACCGGCGAGCGCAGATTATTAAGATCATCAACCCCTATTTCTTGTGCCGGAAAATAGAGATGTTTGGGTAAAGAAAGGGACGGAATAATATTAGGTAAATCAGCAACTGCTGTATAACTTTGGATCACTCTTTTTGTTTTCATTGCAGTCTTAGGAAACCGCAAGAAGAATTTATAGGACCAGCGATCACGTTGAATGGTATCAAAATCTTCATCGTTGGTAATTTCCCATCCTTGTCCCGTATAATGATCAAAAGATAAAGCTTTCCAAAACCCAGGAGATTGCGATCGCACTCTCATGACAATTTTGGGTTTCATTTCTCCTCGTAAGTTTTGATTTATCTTAGTATTAAATCCATAATAATAAGTGTCATCAACTTCTCCTTTTCCTTGAGAGGGATTATTCTGTTGTCCCTGTCCATTTGTCCCTTTTCCTTGGTTTTGATTATTGTAACCTGGGTTAATAATTCCCTTATTTTGTCCCCCGAATTTCTGACTATCTGCATCTAAAGGACTATCAACAGGAAAAGTTTGTAATTGATACCCTGGAAACCTTGGCATTAGGGTAAAAATAGTTAAACCAAACACTAAGGTAATGGCAATTAATACACTAATGCTTTTAAAAGAAATGGGAGAATATTTAACCGTTTTTGGCGATTGTTTACGCGATTTAAACGGTAGGTTAAACTCTCTATCAATGGCTTCTAAACCTAAACGAGATCGGTAATCTAAGACTAATGTAGGAATCGCTAAAATTAAGAATAATAATAACCAAGGAGCAAAAGCTACCGTCTGAGAAATGGTTCCAGCAACCCCTAATAAAATCAGACCAATGACCATTGAATAGCCTAAATCTTTGCGTCTTGGTAAATCAAAACTATGTAAAACCTGTAATTGAACTAATAATTCTGCTAAGACTAAACGACTATCATTGAGATTTTGGGTTAAGCTAATTAAAAAGAAACAAAGTACCGCTAACATAGCAATAGCCAAGAAAAATTTAAGCGTAATATTGCGATGTTTACGACGATACCAACTCCAAATACCACCGATAATACTTAAGGGAATGGCCCAGAAACTCATCTGGGTTCCGGCTGCAATATCGGTGGCAATAATTCCCACAATAACTAAACATTGCACCAAAGCACGAAAGATAACAGATTCTTCCGTTTTTGTAGGGGGTGCAGATTTAGTTTGTTGGCGGAATTGTTGAAATAAGGATAATGGTTGTGTGGAGGTATTTTTCATACAACAAGCAACGTAAAATGTTGCAAAAAGTTTATATTTCTTAACAAGCTAAATGTTGACGGATAGCCTGTTATTTAAGAATTCCCTATATCAAAATTTTACCTTATAGAGTTAACTGAGGATTCCTGAAAGGTAATTGAGGAATCAGGAAGATAATTTTGCCAATCTTGACCCAAAACAATAGTAATATCAGAGCCTAAATTCCCTGTACTTTCCACTAACACTTCACCCATCCCTAAATCAGCACGTAAGGTGGCTGCTCCGAGGTCATCGCCATTTTGGGCTAAAATTCGTGTCGTCTCTAGGGTTTGGGGCCACTCATCACTCACAAAAATACGACGATATCCGGCTTCCCTTAAATGATTGACCAGACGTTGCACTGCTTCGGGGTCTTCTGTGCTGTCTTGGATAGCGATTCTTAGTCTATTGGGGTTGGTGGGTTCGGTTTCAAAGGCGAGTTGACCGTGATCAAAATACTCAGCTACCATGTTTTTAATTTGATAACGGTTAGGGAGCCAATAACTTACTTCTTGTTTCCCATCCCCACTAAAACGTCCAGGCAACATTAACATTTGCACATCAGGTCGTTTCGTTTGAGAGGCAAACCCCGATAAAGCCACTAATTCTTCAACCGTTAAATTCGTATCGATGTAAGCACTGATAATCGATAAAATTTCAGGGATTCTCAGTAAAGTTTGCGGTTTTAGGGCCTGTTCAACTAAAGCCCTCATAAACATTTGTTGTCGTTGTACCCTTCCAATATCGCCATAACGATCATAGCGAAACCGTAAAAAACTAACGGCTTTTTCCCCATCTAAATGTTGTTCTCCTTCCTTGAGATCAATATAAAGATGTTGACTATGATCCGTATATTTCATATCTTTGGGAACATAAACATTAACGCCACCCAAAGCATCAATAAACTTTTCTACTCCTTGAATATTAACTCGTACATAACGATCAATGCTCACCCCACCCAACAACTCGCTAACGGTTTCGGCCGCTAAAGCTGGCCCACCATAATAATTCGCTTCGTTAATTTTTCTGAGTTCGTAGTTAATGGTTGCTTGGGTATCTCTGGGAATCGATAAAACACTGAGTTTCTTGGTGAGGGGATCAAACCTAACTAACACCATAGTATCAGACAAGCCTTTAAAGGAATTAACTAGGGCGTGATATCCTAAGTCTTCAGTGGGTTTTTCCTCTAGTTCTGAGGTTAAGACTTTAGTCCCTAAAACCAAGACATTAACAGAACGACTTAACTCAGGAAGCCGTAAACTTTTATAGGAAATCGCTTCATTTTTGCTAAATACTTCTTCCTCTTCTGGGGTGAGGGAACTTTGCTGTAGAGGGGTAGCAGACAAAGACACTGCAATAAAAGCCCCTGCAGCAGCCGATGTTAGCGACACCACTGTAAGTCCTAAACTAATGAGCAACCAATTCATGCCTTTCGGCTTTTTCTTCAGAGAAGACTTCTGTTTAGAACGATTTTGGGGATAGGTTTTTTTAACTGACACAGCTTTCCTCACACCTTAGATGTCGTCCACACTGGGTTAAATTTTACCAACAGGCAAGGTTTAACCACTACTGCGACTTTGACACTCTCACCGTTAAGCTAAGCTGTAACGAGAGATTCTTGCTTCTACTCCTCTTAACTAGGCAATCTCCCCTTTGATTCACCCCTTAGTCAAAGGGGTTAGGGGGGATTGCCCCTGTCAGACCGAATCCACAAGCATTTTACTTTAGCATCCACTGACTGCCCGGCAGCAGACGGAGCTAAATTTTTTTTGTGTTGCCTGACTTTGCTTTTAGGCTCTATCCTGACCGACCCGTCACCATTACATTTTCTCAGTGCCTAATTCTGAGGTTTACTCAGAATGGAAGAGGCACGAAGGGCGATATTTGTTCCGAGGTGCGTGCAGATTGGGAAGTCAGCCTCCTATTCTATTATACCTTACGCGGATTACCGCTCCGAGGATTCTATCACACTTTATCCTAATGTCGCCATTCATCCCTAAAGTTCTACAACTTAGGGATGAATGGCGACCAATAAATAAATTGACCGAAGGGAATCCATACAGAAAAATCTAGTGGTAATTGTTGAAATAAACCACTATAATCATAAAAAATACCAATTAGATTCGAT
>JASJDD010000007.1 GCA_030065735.1 Crocosphaera sp. | reverse complement strand
TTGAAGCAACAAGCTCGGCCAATGGTCGGGAAGTATCAGTCTCGTCGGAGATTGAGCCTGGGAACCCTCAACAGTTAAATCTGTTTGAGTGGATGGATGGAGAGGTGATTTTTCATCAGAATCCCCAACCTGCTATCGCTGAGGTTGGGGTTCTTCAAAACTAGGTAACATTTGATAATCAGTTATCAGTTATCAGTTATCAGTTATCAGTTTAAGTTGAAGATTGATTCTGTGAAACATTGTCTTATTACTTGGATAGTTGTTATTAGTAGTATGGTGACGGGGTGTACTGGTTATCCTCGTTACCTCAATTTTCCTTTCGATGCAGGGGGACGGGGTTTAAATAGTCGTGCTTCGGACTTAGATCCCCAAGTTACGTCTACTTATATTGTCTTTATTTCTGATAGAAATGGTTCCCAAGATGTTTATCTTTTCGATGCTCAACAACGACAGTTAATTTCCTTACCAGGATTAAATGCGTTGGATGAAATAGCGTCCCATCCTTCTATTTCTGAAGATGGTCGTTATCTGGTTTTTGCCAGTAGTCGTCAAGGAAACTCTAATATCTATCTTTATGATCGACAAACGGAACAAAAACGCAATTTAACCACTAATTTACAAGCAGAAGTTCGTCATCCTATTATTAATGCTGATGGCACTCAAATTGCTTTTGAAGTTGCTAAAGATGGACAATGGGATATTATGATTTACGATTTATCAGGTAATCCTCTAGAATTTTAATGAAAGAGGGGGAAGAAAATTAATTTTTCAAAAGTTACCAAAATAATTGGGTCTAAAGCCTCGTTTTTTAAGGCGGAAAGTTTTTGGGGTCGAGCATAAATCTCGGTTCCAAAAACAACTTCTGTGCGATAGCACCGGAACGGAGTGAGGAACTTCTGTGCGATAGCGCCGGAACGGAGTGAGGAACTTCTGACTTCTGACTTCATTAAGACTCTTCCCAAATTCCTAATTCTTTTAAGCTATTTCGTAAATTTTCTGCTGCTAATTGATTATTTTGTGTTTCATAAAGACTGACTGCTTTTTTAAAGGCTTCAGCACTTTCAGGAAGTTTATTTAACTTAAATAAAACAACCCCTAAGTTTTGATAAGCGGCAGCATAATTGGGACTTAAAGAGATTAATTTTTCATAAATAGCCACTGCATCTGCTAACCTTCCCATAGCCGTTAAAGTCATGGCAAAATTGTAATAGCCTGTGATAAAACTAGGATCAATTTTTAGGGTAGTTTCATAAGCTTGGGCTGCATTTTTATAGTCTCCCCTGCTTTGTAACACCACACCTAGATTATTATACGAACCTAATTTTAAAGGTGCCATAATTGATTGTTCGATGGCTTTTTGATAATGTTTGATTGCCTTTTCTTTTTCTTGTTGTTTACTGTAAAGATTTCCTAAATGATAATGAAGCTCATATAAAACATGGATATCTGCTTTATTCGATTTTAAGCCCTGTTTAAATAATTTCATGGCTTGTTTTTCCTTACCCATTTGAGCGTATAAAGCCCCTAACTTACTACAAGTATAGGGATCATTAGGATGTTTTTTGATAAAGTCTTCCATCGCTGCTTGAGCGCGATTATACTTATCTAAAGCAGCGATCGCTCCTGAAGTATAACCATAATGAAACAGGGTAATAGCAGGAAGATCAACAATTTTCCAATGATTTTCTCTCTTTAGTAATTCACTAACACTATCGTCAATAATGGCATGATAAGGACGAGAAAAACTCACTTCTGGATGGTTACGAAATAAACGAGACACTAAGGAATAAGGAGACTGAGATGAGCCAATTTCATGACGGACTAAGTTAACCACTAAATTTTCTTCTTTTTCTATAGCTTCTTTAATTTGTGGGGCAATTTTTTGATTCAAAACTTCATCAGCATCTATAACTAAAACCCAGTCTCCTGTTACATATTTTAGGGCTTCATTACGGGCCTCTGCAAAATCGTCACCCCATTCAAATGTTGGCACAATCGCCCCAAATTTTTGGGCAATTTCTACAGTTTTATCCGTTGAACCTGTGTCCATGATCACCATCTCGTCAACAACCTCTTGGACACTTTCTAGACATTTAGATAGGGTTGCTTCTTCATTTTTGACAATCATGCAGAGGCTGAGTTTTGTCATGTTCACTCCTAATATTTCTACTTCTTGCGTTGAGGAAAGCGATCAATTTTCGCAATACCATAAAAGATTAATTCTTTCTTACGGATACGAATACGATCCACCTTTAATTGTGTTCCATCTAAGGCAAATTTATCTAAGTCTAGCAAGTTATTGACATGATCAATTAAAGCTTTCCCTAAATTTTGCGCTTTTTCGTCCCCTTGATAGGTGACATGGGTAAATTTGATTTTCCGACGTTCTTCAACTTCTATTTGTGCTGTCATATCTAGGTTAACGGTTTCGCCCGTTTTCCCTAACTGAATTTGACTTCTTAGGGTCAATGATTTATCTTCATTAACTAGCATTTCTGTCTTCTGGAAGTTCAAAGACTGTCCTTCGTAGTCCAGACGTTGTAGCTTTTCTACCACAAAGGGAGTATTGAAAGACATGGTTAAGTCTTCTTCGGTCAACACCACTCGCATGGTTGCTTGAGTTGGTTGTCTTAGCTTGACCTCTCCTTTGAAAATGGCACTAAAATCAATAGAAACGGCCTGTACATAGAGTTCCATTCCTTCTATGCGCAGACCATTATACATGAGCATTCCATTACCAATAAAGTCAAAACCGTCCACACTGCCTTGTAATAACTTGGCAACGGGTTCGGCCCTGACTATCGCTTCTATCTTGCCGGTTCGCTTGAACAACGCTGCGATCGCAGCGCTGACGGCCTTACTGACGATTTGATCGCCACCTTGATTGGGAAAAGGGAGGGTTCCAAACACAACTGCTGTCATTATCCATTACTGGGTTGTACGTTTCTTGATCTTAACATTAAGAAATATTAAGTGCTGTAACATTTCTTTATATTTGCCATTAAACAGCAAAAACCATAGGCAGAAGTCAATTAATAGAATTTACCTAGGTCTGGGGTAACATCAAGATTCATTGGGGTTGATTGATGAAGTGAAATAACTGGACTCATTCAATTAACATCTTAAATTTATGCTAAATTTGCTCTTTCACAACAAGAATGAACGTTAAGATTATGAAATAGGGAGTATTTTAGAGATCAAAATCAGAAGATTATTAACCATGAAAAAATTAAACCTCACTCATCCAATTATATTACTAACAGCCATTTTTGTCAGTAGTAATTTCAGTCCAAAGGCCAATGCACAAGCAAACCAACAAGACGAAATTCGCTATGTTCAAGAAGCAGTTAGAATTCTTTATGACCAAGATCCTAATCAAGCATTTACCGTGCGAGAATTGCTAGAAGATGGTTATCAAATGTGTCAAACAATGGCTAATGCTAATCGTGATCCCCTGGGAAATTTAGCAGAAGAAATGATTAGAACGGGTTTAGGAATTGGGGGTAGTCGTCCTCAAGAAAACCCTGAAATGATGCGGATTTCTCAAAGGTATCTTTGTCCTAATCGTTAGATAAAACTGATGAGAAAAGTGGCTTTTATCAAGGGTAAGATTTCATTGATCAGAGGAGAGAACATTCTCTCTCCTTACTTGCTAATGCCATTATAGATTCAATCTAGTAAGTTAAAAAAATCTGTAATCTTTCAGGTTAAACATTGAGAATTAATAGAATTTAGATACTGTATTCTTTCTGCTCAATAACGAAGCTCTAAAAGAGAGAAAAATGATATCTCAATTAGTCGCCAACAAATCTGTTAATTATCTTAAAAAAATTGGTATTATAGTCGTCATTATCAGTTCTCTTGGTTCTCATCTTGTTCACAATACACCTCTTAAGAGTCCGATTTTTGCCAATATTTTTTCACGCTTAACTGCCCTAACAGCAATGAGTAATAATTGGCGAATGTTTTCCGTAGTTGATCGCTTTAGCTGGCGACTGGAAATTGTGGCTATTCATGACAATAACAAAGCAAAAATATTACCTATTTTTACTCAACAAAAAAAAGGTTTTTTTGAGAAAAATTTTATTGATTTTCGGGAAGGCAAACTGCATCAAAATTTGTTTATTTATCCGGATGCTCGTTATCACTATAGTGATTATTTATGTCGAATCTATCAAAATGAAACCAACCCCATTAAAACCATTCGATATGATTTATTTTGGCGACAAATTTTGCCTCCTGAACAAGCAAACATTAGAAAAGAATATTTAACAGAAGAATTTAGTGATTTAGGAAAATTAGGAGAGTATCAATGCAAAAATTGATTAAAAATGCGACTAAAAAATTATATAATTTTTGGTTTGCGAAAGAATCAACCTTAAACTTAGGTATATTTCGTATTGTTTTTGGTCTATTTATTTTCAATATCTTATTCCTTAGTTATTTTCACTGGAACGACTATTATGGGGTTAATGGAATTATTTCTTTAGAACGATTTATTAATGCTAGGGGTGGGTGGTTTTTAGCTTCTTTAAAATCAATTTTTGCTCTCTCTAATTATCCTCAATTTATCTGGATAATTTATGGACTCGGTTTAGTCACAACCCTGTGTTTTATTATCGGTTTAGGAACCCGCATTGTTACGATTATTCTCTATATCTTCTGGTTATCTTTATGTAATCGTAATTCTGCCATTATTGACAGTAAAGATATTGTCATTCAAATGCTATTATTTTATAGTTGTTTTGCCCCTTTAGGCAATCACTTATCTGTTGATAATATTTTTCGAGGGAAATTACTGCGTAAACGTCGCAAGATTATCCATTATACTCCTGCGAAACAGTCAGTCTGGGGTTTACGACTTTTACAAATTTCCATTGCCTTAATTTATCCTTTTTCTGCTATAGATAAACTGTATAGTGATCTTGCTTGGCGTGAGGGCAGTATCATGTATTATATTTCTTTGTATGATGCTTGGTTTCGCTTTACTGATGTTGATTTATTACACAATTATTTTTTGAGTATCATGACAACTTATAGTGCATTAATTCTTGAATTTATGTTTCCTATTTTGGTTTGGTTTAAACGCACGAAATATTGGATATTAAGCATGATGGCATTATTTCACATTTCTATTGCCATTGTTATGAATGAATTTGTCTTACAATTCAGTCTAGTTATGTTAATTTCTTATATCTTATTTCTTGATTCTGAAGCTATCAAAAAAATAGTTTCTAAATTCAAGAAGAAATATAATTTTGTTGGTCGAAATTTAGTTATAGAACATAAAGTTAATTCTTAAAAATAATAAGGAGACAATAATGAGAATTGAACAAGATAGCATGGGCAAAATTGAAGTCCCATCAGACGCTTATTGGGGCGCACAAACTCAAAGATCCCTCCATTATTTTGCCATTGGTCATGATACCATGCCCAGGGAAATGATTCGGGCGATCGGTATTCTCAAAAAATCCACAGCTATTGTTAATAAAAACTTAGGAAAATTAGACTCTGAAAAAGCAGAATTAATCGTACAAGCAGCCGATGAAGTAATATCAGGAAAACTAGATGATCACTTTCCCTTGAAAATTTGGCAAACCGGAAGCGGAACCCAAACTAACATGAATGCTAACGAAGTTATTGCTAATCGGGCCATCGAATTAGCCGGAGGAATATTAGGAAGTAAAGATCCCATTCATCCCAACGATCATGTTAATATGTCCCAATCTTCTAATGATACGTTTCCGACTGCTATGCATATCGCTGCTGTGGAAGAAATACATCATCAATTATTACCTACGATCATCAAATTACGGAATAGTTTAGAGACGAAAAGGAAAGAATTTCAAAATATTGTTAAAATTGGTCGAACTCATTTAATGGACGCAGTTCCCTTAACCTTGGGACAAGAATTGTCAGGGTATATTTCTCAACTGGATAAAGATATAGAAAGAATACAATTAAGTTTACCTGATTTATATGAATTAGCCATCGGTGGAACCGCCGTAGGAACAGGACTTAATACCCATCCAGAATTTTCTCAAAAAGTATCAAAAGAAATTGCCAAAATAACAGACTTACCCTTTGTTTCAGCCCCCAATAAATTTGCAGCTTTAGCCGCACACGATGCCATTATTATGTGTAGTGGAACCCTAAAAACCTTAGCTTGTTCATTAATGAAAATAGCCAACGATATTAGGTGGTTGGGATCGGGTCCTCGTTGTGGGATAGGAGAGCTTATTTTACCTGCAAATGAGCCAGGATCATCCATTATGCCAGGAAAAGTTAACCCTACTCAATGCGAAGCAATGACCATGATTTGTGTGCAAGTTATGGGCTATGATACTGCTATTACTGTGGCTGGAAGTCAGGGAAATTTTGAGTTAAATGTATTCAAACCTCTACTAATTTTTAATCTGCTCAGTTCCATTCGCTTATTAACCGATGCTTGTTCATCTTTTAGGGATCATTTAGTTGTCGGTTTGAAAATTAATCAAGAACAAATTGAACATTATTTAAACAATTCTTTGATGTTAGTGACAGCCTTAAATCCTCATATTGGCTATGATAACGCAGCAAAAGTTGCCAAAAAAGCCTATGAAGAAAATACGACCTTAGAAGCAGCTTGTGTTGCTTTAGGGTTTCTGAGTTCTGAAGAGTTTAAAAAGATTGTTCGGCCTGAAACGATGACATAAACATACAATTTTTGTAAGATCGTTAAAGTCCATCCTATGATGAGGATGAAGATATTAGGAGTTTCATTCATGAACGAACCCATCACAGTTACTTATGGGTTAGAGGAAGTCCTTAAGCACAATAACCCAGTCTTCTTTTTGAGATCCCCTCTTGGCTTCCCGAAAAATGGTGGGTCTAAAACCCAGCCTTTTAAGGCGTAATATGCTAGACTATTTGCAGGTCGTTGGCCTTGGCAACGTAGGAAACAAGTGACACTTCGTAATGCCTAAATCTCTAACCATCACTGGTAGAAAAGCGAGTGTGTAATTTCGAGAAAATTTCGAAATGCAAGACGCACTCAAGACAGCAAAAAGCCTAAGTCCAAATGGTAAGAATGAAACCTTATCTCGCTGCTGCTATTCAAATGACAAGCAAGCCCGATCTAGACAAAAATCTAGTCGAGGCCGAAGAACTGATTGAACTTGCTGTCCGTCGTGGGGCTGAATTAATTGGTTTACCAGAAAATTTTGCCTTTTTAGGGAAAGAAGAAGATAAACTCAGCAAATCCCAAGAAATTTCCCAAAAAGCCGAGAAATTCCTCAAAACCATGGCCCAACGTTTTCAAATAACTATTTTAGGCGGAGGATTTCCCGTCCCCGTCCCAGGTGACGCAAGTAAAGCTTACAATACAGCTATTTTAGTTGATCCCACAGGAAAAGAAGTTTCTCGTTATCAAAAAGTCCATTTATTCGATGTGGATCTCCCTGATGGTAATACTTATCAGGAATCAAGTACAGTGATGCCAGGAACCAACTTACCGAATATTTACCCTTCTGATGACTTAGGCAACTTGGGAATCTCCATTTGTTATGACGTTCGCTTTCCAGAACTATATCGTCATTTATCCCATCAAGGAGTCGATGTTCTTTTCGTTCCTGCTGCTTTCACCGCTTTTACGGGAAAAGACCACTGGCAAATTCTCTTACAAGCCAGAGCCATTGAAAACACCTGTTATATTATAGCACCCGCTCAAACAGGAAACCACTATGCCAGACGGTTTAGTCACGGTCATGCCGTCATTCTAGACCCTTGGGGCATCATTTTAGACGACGCAGGACAACAACCTGGAATGGCACTGGCAGAAATTAATCCCCACCGCATTAAACAGGTGCGTCAACAAATGCCTTCCCTGCAACATCGAGTTTTTGTGTGAACTTCTGTGCGATAGCGCCGGAACGTAGTGAGGAACTTCTGACTTCGTTAACCCGTGATACCATAGTTATCTGAAAAGGCAAAACCATTACGAGAGATTTCATGGCTATCAAAACTCCCGACTGGGTGAAACACGCCGTTTTTTATCAAATTTATCCAGATGCTTTTGCGAGAAAGGTTCCCCCCCATCAAAAATGGTTATTAGACGTTCCCTTAGAAGACTGGGACGCATCCCCAACCTTCCAAGGATACAAAGGAGGTAACCTCTGGGGAGTGATTGATAAATTAGATTATTTACAAGATTTAGGGGTAACAGCCCTCTATTTTACCCCTATTTTTCGTTCTGCTAGTAACCATCGTTATCATACTCAAGATTACTACGCCATTGATCCCTTATTGGGAGAAAGAGAAGCATTTGATCAATTATTGAAAACTGCCCATGATAAAGGGTTTAAGGTGGTTTTAGATGGGGTGTTTAATCACGCCAGTCGGGGCTTTTTCTTCTTTAACGATATCCTGGAAAATGGCCCTAATTCCCCTTGGTTAGATTGGTTTAAAATCGAAGGCTGGCCCTTATCAGCCTATGATGGTAGTCGTCCGGCTAATTACGTCTCCTGGATCGATTATCGTGCTTTGCCCCAGTTTAACCACCATAATCCAGGGGTAAGAGAATATATTATGCAGGTGGGAGAATATTGGTTAAAACAAGGGATCGACGGTTGGCGGTTAGATGTGCCGAACTGTGTTGAAGCGCCTGGTTTTTGGGAGGAATTTAGAGAACGGGTTAAATCAATTAACTCAGAAGCCTATATTGTCGGAGAAATTGCTTTTGATGCTACACAATGGCTAGATGGGAAACAATTTGATGGGGTAATGAATTATCCCTTTGGTCGTCTAACAGCCGGTTTTATTATTGGCGATAGGGTTGATAAAGATACTATCCCTCATTTTTATGAACCCTACGAAACCCTCGATGCAGCCGGATACGCCAAAGGAATTGAGGAATTATTAGCCCGTCATCCTTGGGAAATTCAATTAACCCAGTTAAACTTACTCGATAGTCATGATATGCCCCGATTTCTCAGCATTGCAAACGGCGATCGCACTTCAGCCAAGTTAGGGACTTTGTTATTATTTACCTTTCCTGGAACCCCCAACCTATTTTATGGGGATGAAATTGGCATCGAAGGAAGTCATGATCCCGATGCGAGAAAAGGCTTTCCCACAGAAGATAAATGGGATCAAGAAGCCTTAGCGTATCATAAACAATTAATCCAAATTAGGAAAAAATATACCGCTTTACGCACAGGAGATTATCAGACTCTTTATGCTAAAGAACAAGTCTACATTTTGGCTCGTATTTTAGGAGAAGAAATGTTAATTATTGCCGTTAATAATGGCAAAGAAAAAGCAGAAATTAACCTATCTGACTTTGAAAAAGTGTCCTCAATTTTACAAACTAAACCTAGCCAGATTATTTATGGAGAAGGGTCAGTTAATTGCGATAATGATCAGTTCAAAATAACAATTCCTCCTCGTTGTGGCTTAATATTAGCCCCTTAACAGTGAAGAGAATGTAGAATGTAGAATGCAGAATGAGCAGAAAAATTTAATTCTAAATTCTAAATTCTAAATTCTAAATTTTTGATAGCCGATAACCTAATTAATCAACTAGAACTGATTTATGGAAGAACTCAGAAAACGATTAAAAGAAGACATGGCCGATGTTAATTGGAATGATATTAAACCCCATGCACAAAGAGATGCTGTGATTGTTGTCAATGAAAAGTTAGACTTATTAGATGTGGGGGTTGCCATTGCTCAAGACGATAAAATAGTCGTTGAACATTGGATTACAGAACAATTAATTAGTAAGCCATCCAATCAACAATTAAGTGATTGGAATATTAACCCAACTCAAGTATTTAAGACTTTAATTGTACAACCCTTTGTCTTAGTTCAAAGTCTCACCATCTAGGCAAACCTGATGAAGCAAGAATCCCATGCAGTTCTATTCGTGGGAGTGTCAAAAGATAGAACACTGGTTCACTTCAGCTTAACAATTCCCCCTAAGGTTGTTAGAGTTAACCAACTCAGTATGGAATTAGGTTCTGGTACTGAAACCGGAAAAGTATCATAGGTGTAGCCGTAATCCTTGATATCCAACGTATCAAACGGTGTAAGAATATTATCTAATGCCTGAACAGGAAGTAAGGATAATAAATCACCATCATCAAGATTACCGGGAATACTCAACCCTCCATCCCATGGCCACATGGGATCATCAAGATTATGACTAAATGGCTGACCATCAGAAGGATAAAAATCACTACCGCCATGACCATCTTCTTGCCATTCAGCCCAAAGACGATCGACGTTAGAATGATGCAACCAGAAAACAGGATCATAAGGAGAACTATGCACCGACATAGTTCCTAAACGGTGTATGGTGGGCGGGTTCGTGGTAATATCCACAAGAACTCCACCCACTAATCCATGAATATAGTTGTGCAGAAAGAAGCCAGGGGTAATATTACCTTGTTGATCAACAGAAATAGCTCCTTCTAGAGCGCGAGAAAACAAGTCGTATTCATCAAGAGACAAGAGTTGGTCAATTTCTTGTTGAGGGAGAGGGTAAACATGAGCAGGCGGTAGTTGTACATAACGAAGGAGTGATGTACCTAAGGATTCGCCAGTCATCGGATTGATATGTATCTCTGGATTTAACACCCATCCTTCTGCTTCTGAAAAAGGACCCCAGACAACTGGGCCACCTTGAAATCTGCCCAAAGGAGTCTCAATGGTTCCTTCTCCATTGGGGCCTAGAAAATTCTCATCAAAAATAACCTCGATTGCGCTTGCATCAGTCCAATCCCAATAAGGAATGGTGACCATTGGCTCAACTGAGCGCAAAGCTTGTTCAAATTGAAAAAGAAATTCTCGATGCCAGGGTAAAAATGCAGCATTGTTGTGGGCTGCATCGGCTCCAGTTGCAGGACCGACAGCATCAGACCTTAAAAATCCCATCGTTGTTACATGAATCACGAGAAATTGGTCATAAATACTAATGGTAGAGCCGTCGGGAATCGTAGTTTGTAAGGTCTTGAGCGCATTAACGTATGCCGATTTTTCTTCTTGAGTCAAGTCAACGACATTTTTTCTGACCAAGGTATTAGCCATTGCAGACATATTAGACAGAGAAAGGGTGGCAATGATTCCTATCGCTGCTGGGAAAGCTTTTTTAAATACAATTGTCATAATTTTCTAAGTGAAAACAAGTAAAAGTGATGACAAAGACATTTGATTGATATCAGTGAATATTTTGATCGATATCAGTGAATATAATGATGATCTCGTTATCTCAATATGGCTGTGACGAGGATCACACTTAACATAGTGTTTTTTATTTAAGTAGTCGGACATAAATAAAGTGAACTATCTTAAGAAATGTAAATTACTCCATAACCCCTCCTCCTCTGCTTCCTCTGCACCCTCTGCCTCCTCTGCTTAACTTAAACTCACATCTTGCATTAGAACAAAAATACTTAATAATTAGAGGCAGAAGGCAGGGGGCAGGAGGCAGAAGAGAGGAAAAAAACTTAAAAATAGGATTATTTAACTTTTAAATGCCTTATTATCGATAATTTTACTCTTCTGCTATATATTAAACCTCCTTGTTAACAATCCTAAAACCTGCGTGTTGATAAAAGTTAGGACGGAACCAATTACGATAATATTTCAAGGTTTCTGTTCCTTGAGTTACCCAAGCACCCCCTAACATCATTTTATGGTTATTATCAAAAAAGGGAGCAGCATTATCTTCATAAAGAAAATGAGGTTCAAACCCTGGTAAGGGGTTAAAATCTTCCTCTAACCATTCCCAAATATTACCCCGTAAGTCCCATAGTCCCGACTGACTTTGGGCTGTTTTTAATAACCCCACTGGACTGGGTGAACCAAACTTCAAATTGAGATTATAATCATTAACTTCTTCGATGTCTACTTGATAATTATGATTCGAGCCATAAGTAGCTAAATTCCATTCTGCTTCACTCATTAACCTGGTTTTTTCTCCTTTCCAACGACAATAAGCCATTGCTTCATAATAATTAACTTCTACGGGCCAATCTAAGGGTAAAGGTATTTCATCAAACATGGCACGATAGGAATATTCACCATTATTTAATTGCCAAAATTTGGGATTTTGGATGTTATTTTTTTCTTTCCAATGCCAAGATTTTTCATCCCAATAGGCTTGATTTTCGTAACCTTTACTATTGACAAATTCGAGAAATTCTGCATTAGTAATTAAATATTGACTTGCAAAAAATGAATCAACTTTAACTAAGTGATCGCCATATTCACAGTCCCATCCATATAAGGGATTATCTTTAGCTTTACCTAGTTTAACGGTTCCTCCTTCCACTAAAATCATGCTATTCTTATTAGGAATTTCCCGAGAAGGTGCATATTGCCATCCTTGCGGCTTTCCTAATTTTTCTGTAGGAAGTTGTCGCAATAACATCGAAGAGGTTTCAAAATGAATTCGTTGATGTTCTATCCCCATCATTAAGGCCCACAAGGGATGATTTTCGTGAATAGGAAGATCAAGAGAAGTAGTTTTAATAAGTTTTAAAATCACTTCATAAGCTTTATTTCGATAGTCCCAAACTTCCTTCACTTCTGGCCAATTAATATCAGCGATCGCCCGATTTAATTCTTCTGCCTTTTCGGGATCAACTCCAAATTCAAATAAGATTTCATAATCTGTATGAATGCCTTTTTCTAATAACTCAACTCGCATTAATTTATTGATATAAAAAGCAGCAGAGTGACCCAAATAAAAAATTAACGGATTTCTTAAAGGGTCAGGATTAATATAAAATGTTTCAGCATCAACAATACTTTTCATCAAAATATCTTCTAATTCCCAAGTATTTTGGAAGTAATTTACAAGAGATTCTTGAGAACAATTATGAAGAAAAACTGGTAATTGAGATTTAAGAGATGACATAATGATTTCTAGTTAATGTTAAGAGACTGAATTAAGTTAGATGATAGGAGTACAGTCAATTATACTCCTATTTACTATAAGTTATTTGGAAGCTTGGCAAAGTATTAAGGCAAACCAGTTATTCTCATCACTAAAGACTTTTATTGGCTTTAAATTCTTAGACTCTAACTGATGCTTAGTTTTTTCTACATCAAACTTACGAGAAATTTCTGTCAATATTTTTTCTTCTTTTTCTAAATTTACCTTCCAGTTAAGATTTTTAAGGCTAATTTCTTGTTCTTTTTCAGACAGTAAATACATTTCTATTTGTTTTTTTCTTTCGTTATAAATAGCTTGATGTTTAAAAGATTTTAGATCAAAGTTTCCTTGGAATTTTTGGTTTAAATGAGCCAGCATATTTAAGTTAAAAGCTGCCGTTACTCCTTGACTATCATTATAGGCTTCTTCTAAAATAGACTTGGGCTTTTGTAAATCAATTCCCAATAAAAAATAATCTCCATTTTCCAGAACTTGTGCAATTTTATTTAAGAAGTTATCACAATCAATTTCATTGAAATTCCCCATAGAACTTCCTAAGAAAAAAATCATTCTTGCTGGCCAAGAGGTTGGTGTTAATTGAGTTAATGCTTGGTCATAAGTTCCCACTAACCCTTCAATTTGTAAAGAATTATAGTCTTGTTTTAATTGTGTTGCACTTTCTTTAAGAATTCCTGCACTGACATCAATAGGCATATATTTAAACACCTCATTTTGCCGATCATAAGCATCTAATAATAAGCGAGTTTTAGTCGAACTACCACTTCCTAATTCTACTAATTCACAAATCTCTGTGATCTCGGCAATTTCTGCTGCATATTGTCTTAAAATACTCGCTTCTGTTCGGGTGGGATAGTATTCTGGTAACTCACAAATTTGCTCAAATAATTGAGAGCCGTGATCATCATAGAAATATTTAGAAGGTATTTTTTTAGGGCGTTGACTTAACCCTTCTTTGATATCTTTACCGAAGTAATTATTAAGTTTTTTACTCGCTTCAAGGGGCTGTAAATATTTAATTTTTAACTGTTCTATTTCAAGTGGGGTTAACATAAGATAGTTACAATGATTACTGCTAATTTTTGCTCTCTTATTTTAAAACATTTCAGTAACAACAAGCACATTGTCAAGCTAAAAAAATTTTTGATGCTTAAGAGATTTTCCAAGGTCAAAATATCATAACCTTTTTTGGTATCCATATTAACAGTGATTTGATTTTTTTATCTTTTTTTTAAAAAAATTAACTTAATCTGTCTTGAAAAAAAGGAATAATTATGATATATCAATATATTAAGAAAAAATTAAGATTGATTATCTTCAAGCAATGATCATCAAAAATCAATACAGTTAAAAAGAATTAGGTTTATACTGATAAGTGAGAAGCATCAAGATTCTTATCAATCAAACAATAAAGTAGGTAAAAGGCGATGATGAGCTTTGTAGAATTACCCAGAGATATTATTAATCAAGTATTGGAAAATGCTTTTACTTTTTTTGAAGAACTATCCCCTGAAACAAAGGAAGTTCAAGATTTAATTAATAAAGCGATCGCGGTAATCGATGCTAATCTGAATGCTCGTTGTCGTGAGGATAGTTGTGATATTTCCATAACAGATTTTACTCTAGCTTTAGAAGAGCATCCTTTGGATTTTGTTTCTCGTGAATTTTTATATTTATTAGTGGGAATTTTATCCTTTGGAACTCCTCAAGAAAAATATGTTAAACACTGTTCAATTCGCGTAATTTTTCTTACCAGTAGTAGTCGAGACTGGTTAAAAGAACAACTAGTTTCTCGAGGAATTACAGAAGAAAAAGCCGAGAAAATTGCACAATGGACAATTCGCGCTGATTGTGTGTATAACGTCCAAAGAGACGACAATGCACCCCAGTGGTTAAAAGACGGTGGCTTTGATGTGCTACAGTGCATTAAAAAGTTTATTTGTCAAGAGCTAGATGCTGCTCAAACATCTCTCGTCTGTAACCTCTAAAAAATTTTCTTCTCCGTGAAACTAACTAGAAAAATTTGGGAATAATAGGGCAAAGACGTAAAATTACTCAGAGGGAGGAGTTTTCATGGTTAAGGTACAATCTAAACAACGCCTGGGAACCATTTTACAAGAAGCCAAACTGATCACCCCTTATCAGGTTGAGACAGCACTAAAGGAACAAAAGAGGACTCCCCAACGCCGTCTAGGAGAAATTTTAGCCGAAAAAGGTTGGATCAAACAACGAACCGCCGATTTTTTCGCTGAAGAATGGGAAAAAGTCCTCCAACAAGCTCAGGAAGACACTCCCCAATCTTTAGGGTATTATCTAAAGGAAGCTGGGTTAATCGATGACCATCAACTTCGTGCGATTCTAGCAGAACAAGGAAAAGGACGAATGTGGATGAGAATAGGGGCCTTAGCGGTCTTCAAAGGTTGGCTCAACCAAACCACCGTTGATTTTCTGCTCCAACATCTTCATCCTGATAAATCAGGGGACTCTCCTTTTCTTAAAGCGAAATAGTAGCCACTGATTAAAAAAAATGTTAGGATATGAACATAACAGGATAAATCGTTCATCTGTTGTGATCAACAGACGGAAGTAGGGAAACTAATCCCGAAGGAACGCGCCTCATTCGATCCACTACGATTTAGAAGGAGGCGTTATGCCCTTAAATAACAACACCGGTACTCACCTAAACGAGTTAGATACCTTGCAGTCTAAATCTCGTTTTTTAGTCGCCCAAAATCGCAGCAAGCAGCAACATCGTCAACTATCCATGTTGCATCGTCTTGCATCTGAAATGGGTGTCAGCGTTGAATCTTTGAAAGCATAAATGGAGGTGAGTCATGACTAATAATCCAAAACATTTGAGTGATGTCGCTCGTCTTCATCGTGCTAACATCTTGAAAAGCTTAGAGCATCGTTTACAAGTTGCCAGAGCGAAAGGACAAAGTAGTTTAGTTCAACAACTAGAAGCTGAAAAAAGCTACTATAGTCTTTAATTAAATTGTAAGGGAGTTTTGACTCCGAGTCAATCAAGGGTTCTCATTTCAACGAGAAGTTAGAAATGAGAACTCTTTGTTTACGGATATAGTCTCGTAATTCTTTTGTTTTCTTTCCTGTTAACTATTATTTTTGGGTATTTTATTATTAGTCTGAGACAAGATGGTTTCTATTTCGTTTCCAGGGGTTCCATAGTTGATAGTAACCGCTTTTGGATCGCTTTCTATTTGTTTCATTCTAACTCTAATAGCTTCTGCATCTGTGGGATTTTTACGGATATAGTCTCGTAATTCTTGAGTTGTCATTTGTTCAAAATTTTTCACGATACAAATCTCCAATTTCCATTTGCATAAACAAGTATTTCTATGGTTTCTGTTTCTCCTGCTAAGATGTACACAGTTTGAAAAGTGTTATCATAACGAAAAACATAAATAGGTTGTAATAAATTTGACAATCGATGACAAATTTCTAGACAGGTTATAGCTTGTTTTTCTGTGGGCATTTTAGTATTATAGCGTTTCTCGGACTCATGAGGTACACCTAACACCTGCCTCCTGCCCCCTGCCTCCTGCCTCAAAGGGATAACTTCTGTACTTCACCAGTATGGGAACTGCTATATAGCTTTTTATTGCTCAATTGAGCAACCATAACATACCATAGGAACGTGATTTAATTATTAATTATAAAATTACTCATTACGGTTTATATTATCACTCTTCTCCTCTGAAATTAATTGTTTTGCTTATTTAACTAATATAGATTCAGCTAACTGTTTAACTTCTTGTTGTAATGATTTTATATCGATGTTGTTATCTAATTTTTTAGCCTGTTTTAACTTACGGTTAGCTGCTTTAATATCTTGTGTTTCCTCAGCAATAGCAAAACTTTTTCTCACTAAAAACTCTGCCTTTTCTTCATTACTCCAACCCCCATAGTTTAAGCAAGTTTCGGCTGCTTTTTCGGCGGTTTCTGCTTCCCGTTTCTCCTCACCTTTGATGTCTGAGGAAGGAAAAGACAGCAATACGGGATGATACTGTAATCTTTCACATCCTACTTTTAATAAGTAGTGTCCATTAATACCACGCCAGACTTTGAGGGTGTTGTCATTACTCCCAGAGATAATTGTTTGTCCATCTTCATTGATAGCTACACTCATAACAGCATTTTGATGCCCTTCTAGAGTATAGAGAAGCGTACCCTGTCGATCCCAAACTTTGAGGGTGTTGTCATTACTCCCAGAGATAATTGTTTGTCCATCCTCACTAATGGCCACACTCCCGACAGACTCTTGATGACCTTCTAAGGTATGGAGAAGTGTACCCTGTCGATCCCAGACTTTGACGGTATTATCTTCACTTGCAGAAACGATGGTTTGTCTATCTTTACTGATAGCCACACTATAGACATAACCTTGATGACCTTCTAGAGCATACTGGAGTTTACCCTGTCGATCCCAGACTTTGACTGCGCCGTCAAAACTCCCAGTAACAATGATTTGTCCATCTTTACTGAGAGCTACACTTGTGACACCTCCTAAAGTATCCAGGTGCCTCCCCTGTCGATCCCGCACTTCGAAGGTTTTACTGTCAATCTTAGAAATAATGGTTTCTCCATTCTCACTAATAATCACATTCCTGAGAGAAGGTTGATGATCTTCTAAGGTACGGAGAAGTCTACCCTGTCGATCCCAGACTTTGACTATCTTGTCATTCCCAGAGACAATAGTTTTCCCATCTGCACTGATACTCACGCTTGTTACATTATATCCAGAACCGAATATATTACCTGGTACATAGGTATGGAGAAGTGTACCCTGTCGATCCCAGACTTTGATAGTGTTGTCATAACTCCCAGAAATAATGGTCTCTCCATCGTTACTGATGGCCACACTAGAGACACGATCTTTATGATTTGATAATGTCTGAACAAGTATACCCTCTCTATTCCAAACTTTAATGGTGTTGTCATAACTTCCAGAAACAATGGTCTCTCCATCCTTACTGATGGCCACACTCTCGACAGACTCTTGATGACCTTCAAAGGTATGGAGAAGTTTGCCCTCTCTATTCCAAATTTTAACGGTGTTGTCATAACTTCCAGAAACAATGGTCTCTCCATCCTTACTGATGGCCACACTAGAGATACGATCTTTATGATCTGATAAAGTCTGAACAAGTGTACCCTCTCTATTCCAAACTTTAACGGTGTTGTCATAACTTCCAGAAACAATGATCTCTCCATCCTTACTGATGGCTACACTCTCGACAGGTTCTTGATGACCTTCAAAGGTATGGAGAAGTTTGCCCTGTCGATCCCAAACTTTAACGGTGTTGTCATAACTTGCAGAAACAATGGTCGCTCCATCCTCACTGATAGCCACACTCCTGACAGGACTTTGATGACCTTCAAGGGTATTCCGTTCCCTCACCTGATCAATAGCAGCATACAAACTCGATCGCACTTCAGGTAATATTTTGGGAACTTGCCAAGCGATTGCATTCTCTCCTGTTGTCCCAATGGCCAACAATAAAGCTTCTAAGGGTTCAACGGTAAGCAAGTTCTTAACCCTTGCTGCTTGTTCTTTCAATGTGGCAACTTTGGCCATTTTCCGAGACTGGATACCAAAAAACGTGGATGTGAGACTACCAAGTAACACTACCCCAATAAACCCCCCAACCACCAACCTACGACGGAGACGGTTTTGCTTATCTTGGGTGATGCTTTGCTGAATATAGTCTTCAGCAATACCATCCAACATCCCCAAACTACCATAGTTCTTCAGATATTCTTTTGCCTCTGCTAACTGGGACTCCTGCAACAAATAGTCAGATTTTTGGGCTTTATTTTGCCATTCCTTTGCAGATGATTCGATTTTTCTTTCAATAACCATCGCTTCTTGATACTTATCTTTCCATTCTCGCAATTTTCCCCAATTTCTGATCAACGCTTCATGAACCACATCGATTAGTATGGACCCTGAGTTCGGAGTATCTCCCTGTTTCTCTGTATCTACCTCAGTTCTCGTAACAAGACGATTTTCTTCATTGGCTAATTTTTGGGTAACTTCATCTAACTGTTTTAAACCATGATGAGAGTTGATTAAATCATGGAGATAAACTCGTCTGCGAGTATCAAAGGTATCCCCAACTTGAGTTAGTTCTAAAAAGATTCGTTGAGCGATTTCTTTTTCTTTTTTATCTAAACTGTCATACACTTCATTGGCGCGTTTTTCTAAGGTTCCTTCGATTCCCCCTAAGTCTTGATAGGTTTTCAGGGTTAAAAACCGTTCGCCTTGATGTCTGGTTTCTTGCCACAGTTGAGTTAAGGTATATTCCAGTAAGGGCAAACTTCCTGGATAATCTTCTACATCGTTAATTAACTGTTGTTTTAAACTACTTTCTATCAAAACTCCTGATTTTTCAGCCGGTTTTGCGATCGCTTCTTCAATTTCTTCGTGGTTTAAATGTTCAATATTAATATAAGGTTTATTCAAACAATCAATTAAGTTTTTATGTTCCCGTAACCGTCCCCGAAAATCTGACCGCATTCCGAGAATAATATGAAGGTTAGGATAATCATTCAATAACTCAATTAACTGTTTAAAAAATGCTTCACGGGTGCTTTCATCACACATGGTAAAGCATTCTTCAAACTGATCAATGATCATGATAATTTTGATTTCTTTATTTATCCCTACTTCTGACTTCTGACTGGTCACTGAGCTTGTCGAAGTGCTGACTTCTGACTTCTGAGTTCTAACTTCTGACTTCATGAAGTTGGGTTTCGTTTGCTCAACCCAACCTACTTTTTTTAACTGTTGTAATGGTTTTTCTGTGGGAGAAAATGGTGTTAAATATGTCCATAAATTGCTTCCTGGTATCATTTGACCCAACTTTAATTGATATAATAAACCTGCCCGTAATAATGATGATTTACCACTTCCAGAAGCTCCTAAAACACAGATAAATCTATCTTTTTGAAGACGATTAATTAAATAATTCGTAATTTTAGAACGTCCATAAAATACCTCTGCATCTTCTCTAGTTTCCGTAAAATAAGACAAAGAACGATAAGGACATTCATCTTTAAAATTAGCTAAGGTATAACGAGTGGTTAGTAAAATAGATCCTGGAGAATTTTCAATTAAAGGACGCTGAGAGGTTTGCGCCATTTTCTTTTCAATAAATTCTTTTAACTTATAACTATCAACAATTCCATCAGCATAGTTTTCAGGATTTAAACCCTCTAATAAGGTTTGAGTAAATAATCCTTGTTCATAACTAATTTCTAACCCAGTTTCAAACGATCGCGTCGCAGTAATCAAACAATAATCTTTATTCTCAGGAAGATAATTAATCAGTTCTCCACTAAAACAACAATCCAACCAAATAATTATCTTTTTTACTGGACTTTTTTGTATTTGTTTCCCCAACCAACTCAGAGAAATTCCGTAAATTTCTGCATTGGGAAAAACATCGCTAGTTGCTAAACAAGTATCTTCTTTCTCATCAATAATTTTACGCCATCCATGACCCGAAAAATAAAATAAAGCAAGATCAGGGATTTCCTGTTGAGAAGGAGGGTTAAAAAGATGTTTAATTTTATCTTTTAACTCCTCTAATTTTACCCCTAATCTGCTAATATTAGGGTCTTCTCCTTTTTGATAAGGTTGTTGGGGTAAACGTTGAATACGAAACGTTTCATAACCATAACTTTCTAACTGCTTTGCAACATCTTCTGCATCCTTTCTTGCTACCGTTAAATTATGTAACGTTGTGTAAATAGGATAGTCATCAATCCCAACAATTAACGCTTCCCATTGCTGTATCATAATCTTTTATTTTATAATCGTATTTGTAGTCTGATGTACTTTAACAAAAAAAGGCTGTTAAAGCTATCTCACTTATCTTAAATTAGCCAAAAGATAAATTTATCAAAATTAATAAATTTTTTGCTTTTATTTTACACATCCCAGAAACACCCAATGAATACACAAATGTACAACACCAGATTAGCTTTTTTACTTGCATTAAGCGATCTCAAAACCCCTCTTAATGAAAACGAAAAACAAATCTTAGCAGATATTGCCAACCAGTTAGATATACAACCCTTAGCATGGACAGATTATACGGAACCCATGTTATTAAAAATGATCCAGTCTAACCCCCAATTAAATCAACAATATACCCAGTATAAAACCCAACTCGATCAACTCCCAGAAACCTCACAATTCTTATCAGGAATAGAGACAGAACTTCAATCTTTAATGGTTATGGATAATACGGTGAGAGCAAGAGGATTTAAACCAAAACCAACAGCTAAACCTACCGACTACGATTGTCAAATTAATAATCTTGTGGTTGTAGTGAGTCGTTCAGAAGAACCAGAAACTGCTGTTAAAACAGTATCATGTCTTGATAAGTTGAAACAAATGTTAGGAAATTCGGGTCAATAATCTAGAATATTATCAACCAATGCAATGAGCGATATTATCTACCCAACTATTGACTTATTTGTCTATGATTTAAAAAGTTCGCTGAATGCAACAGACGAAGAAAATCGTCAACTTGAAGATTATTTTCGCAGTAAACTTCCTGAAAATACTAAGTTAGTTGATCCTGACATAGAAATCGAATATTTAGAACTACTTCCTAACCAAAAAACCATTGATTTTACTAACAAAAATAGAAACCTAGAAGGATACTATTATCCTGTTCGTTTAAATGATACTTATGGATTACAAATAGATTGTTCTATTGATAATTTAACTGAACCTCAACCTGTTGATAGTTTTGCTATTCTTAAAGAAGAAATTGAATCCAAATTACAAGGAAAACCTGCTACCATAGGACAAACATGGATGTTATCAGGTTGTCTTGCCGAAAATAGTGAAAACTCTCCCCAAAAAATTGCTAAATTTTGTTATCATTTGTTCTTAGAGAATGCTAATTTTGAACAAGATTTACAAGGAAAGGGAAGCTTCTTTGAAGGAGAAATTTTTGAACTTTCGCAATATAAACCCGATCAAGAAATCAACTTAAATATTATTATTATTATCTATCCTAACCTGGAAAATATGGAAAAAGCAGCTAATTTATACAAAGATTGGCTAGGACTATTTTATTATAAACATAAAATTTTATTCGCTTATACCCAGAGTCGTTTCATCAAAAAAAATCTAGTTAAATATTATCGAAAAACTGAAGAAAATAAAAAACATTTTAATAAAAATAAAAAGCTAAGTACTGATAAAAAATTAGAAGAGGTTGAGAAAATTGTAGAAACTTATACTATCGATCTTCCTAAACTTAACTTTCAAAAACAAATTTTAGATATCAACTTAATTAACTATAAAACTCGTTTAGAAATCATTAGAAACAAAATTCTAGAATCCGATGGCTTAGAATTTTTAAAAAAATTTAGTGAATTATCTGAACAAAAATATATAGTACAGATAGAAAAAGATTATGAAAATATGGAACTGGGGTTAAGATTATTAGAAAGTAATATTAATATTATTCGCAGTCACATAGAAGCAGAAACAGCTAAACGCGATCGCAACTTTCAAAACATAGTAACCTTAGTGGGAACAGGAACTGCATTAATGTCCTTAATTGACGATGAGGGCAAAAAATGTAAAGCTATTACCGAAGTAATACCTAATCCATTTATAGTGAAACTATGTGATGACTCCTTGATAAAATTCATTGCTTTTCCTATCATCATGATATTTATGTTAGGATGTATAGGGTTAGGTATGAAAGCTGTCTTAGCTAAATTCAGTTAACAGTAAGGAGTAAATAGTGATGAATAACCAATAAATTTAACTGATAACTGATGACTGATAACTGAAAAAACCCACCTCTAAAACACTAGAAGTAGGTTAATCTTGACGGCAATTAGTTAATATTAGTATTGAGGGACATCTGGATCAACTTCTTGACTCCAAGCGGTGATACCACCTTTAACGTTGGTTCCTTCTATTCCCGCTTCTTGAAGAATTTTTAAAGCTTTTGCTGATCGCCCTCCCATCTTGCAATGGGCAATAACCCGGTGATCTTTAGCCAATTCTTTCACTTTTTGGACTCCTGAACCTTGTTCGATATCAGGTAGGGGAACTAAGACAGAACCAGGAATGCGGGCAATTTCGTATTCATTAACGTTGCGAACATCAATTAATACAAAAGCATCAGCCCCATGTTCCATTAATTCTTTGAGATCCTTGACGCTAATTTCAGGAATGGCTGCTTTTTCTTCCGTTGCTGCTGCTTGTGCTTGGGGAATGCCACAAAACTGCTCATAATCGACCAATTCCTCAATTATAGGTGGTTCTGGGTTCGGTCGCAGTTTCAGTTCCCGAAAAGTCATATCCCAAGCATTGTACAACAATAAACGCCCACTGAGGGTATTTTTTGCCCCTAAAATGATTTTAATGGTTTCAGTAGCTTGAATGGTGCCGATAATGCCGGGCAATACCCCTAAAACGCCCCCTTCTGCGCAGGAGGGAACCATTCCAGGTGGAGGCGGTTCAGGATATAAGTCACGGTAGTTGGGACCCCCTTCGTAGTTAAATACGGTTGCTTGGCCTTCAAAACGGAAAATTGACCCATAAACGTTGGGTTTATTCAATAAGACACAAGCATCATTGGTGAGGTAACGAGTGGGGAAGTTATCGGTTCCGTCTACGATCACGTCATAAGGTTCCATGATCTTGAGAGCATTTTCCGAAGAAAGACGAGTTTCGTATAAATCTACCTGACAAGCGGGATTTATCTCTAAAATTCGGTCTTTCGCTGATTGGATCTTCGGTTTACCTACCCAAGAGGTTCCATGAATAATCTGACGCTGTAAGTTAGAACTGTCAACAATATCAAAATCAACAATTCCAATACGTCCAATACCAGCAGCAGCAAGGTATAGTAAAAGGGGCGATCCTAAGCCTCCGGTTCCAATACAGAGAACACTGGCAGCTTTCAAGCGTTTTTGACCGTCTAGCCCCACTTCTGGCAAGATAATGTGGCGAGAGTATCTTTCAATCTCTTTTTTATTGAGTTCTATTGCTTCTAAATTAGGATTTAGCATAGGCGTTGGCATGAATTGACCTAATCAAACGCACGGTTTTCTTTGAGGGGCGTGGATCATCATTTTAGCAGATTTTACTGATAGTGAACAGTGACCAGTGACCAGTGATCAACTGATGACTGATAACTGATAACTGCTAACTGATCTATGATAGATAAAGTCACAAAACTTTACTTATCTTCATGAGTTCTACTCTTTCTCCCCTCAGACAATTGAAAAGGACGTTTAAAGAGACGGTATTATTCGGGAATAAACCTAGTCCCGAACTATTTGCCATCCTTAGCGTCTATTTTGTCCAAGGAATCTTAGGTTTAGCTCGTTTAGCTGTCAGTTTCTTCCTTAAGGATGATTTAGGGTTAAACCCAGCACAAATGGGTGCATTATTGGGTATTGCTGCAGTGCCTTGGGTGATAAAACCACTTTTTGGGTTCATTTCGGACGTTTTACCGATATTTAGCTATCGTCGTCGCCCTTATCTGGTGCTTTCAGGACTATTAGGCAGTTTAGCCTGGATATTATTAGCGACAGTCGTCACTAATGCTTGGTTAGCCACTGTTGCGCTATTATTAACCTCTATTTCTGTTGCTATTAGCGATGTTATTGTTGACTCCTTGGTGGTAGAAAGGGCGAGAAATGAGTCTTTAGGTCGAGCAGGATCGTTACAATCCTTAACATGGGGAATGTCTGCTTTTGGGGGGTTAATTACAGCTTACTTGAGTGGTTGGTTATTAGAACAATTTAGCAATCAAACTGTATTTGAAATTACTGCAATTTTTCCTTTTATTGTGTGTTTAGCAGCTTGGTTTATTGCGGAGGAACCTGTTAGTAAAGATGAGTTAGTTTCTCAACAGAAGCAGTCTTTAGTTAAACAGCAAATAAAACAGTTATGGCAAGCTATTAAACAGAAATCAATTTTACTGCCAACCGCCTTCGTTTTTCTTTGGCAAGCTACGCCTAATGCTGACTCTGCTTTCTTTTATTTTACCACTAATGAATTAGGCTTTGAAGCGGAATTTTTAGGGCGAGTTCGTTTGGTGACTAGCGTTGCTGCATTGTTAGGGGTATTTATTTATCAAAAATTTCTTAAAAATGTTTCTTTTAGAAATATCTTAGGTTGGAGTGTGGTTATTTCGTCTGCTTTAGGTATGACCATGTTATTGTTAGTTACCCATACTAACCGATTAATAGGAATTGATGATCATTGGTTCAGTTTAGGGGACAGTTTGATTTTAACTGTCGCTGGTCAAATTGCTTTTTTACCCATCTTAGTATTATCAGCTAGATTATGTCCTAAAGGCATCGAAGCCACCCTGTTTGCTTTATTGATGTCCATTAGTAACTTAGCCAGTTTATTATCCCATGAATTAGGAGCTTTAATAACCCATTGGTTAGGAGTAACTGAAACTAATTTTAATCATCTGTGGTTACTGGTAATTATCACAAACCTATCAACTTTATTACCCTTACCATTGGTGAAGTGGTTACCCAATGGCGATCCCCAAGTTCAAGGAAAAGACAAGCAAGACAACACAACTTATGTGGGAGAAGCTTATGAACATCATGCTTTAGGAGCGTTTCCTGATGATGCTATAATACCTGAAGTTGTACCTGAATTTGTTACTTATGACAAGAAGTAAACCCTTTTAAAAAGAATCACAATTATGACCAATTTAATTAGTAAACAAAAAGAAAACTTATCTTATAACCTTCAAAAATGGCAACAAGGTTATGAGTCTCAGCCCAATGAGTATGACTATTTTATTAACGATATAGAAGGAAACATTCCTGAACAATTACAAGGAACTTTATTCAGAAATGGTCCAGGTTTATTAGATGTACAAGGAACACCTTTACAACATCCTTTTGATGGGGATGGAATGATTTGTGCCATTTCTTTTCTGCCGAATGGAAAAGTCCATTTTCGTAACTGTTTTGTTCGCACAGAAGGTTATGTTCAAGAGCAAAAATCAGGGAAAATGATCTATCGAGGTGTATTTGGAACCCAAAAGCCAGGAGGATGGATCAATAATCTTTTTGATATTAATATAAAAAATATTGCCAACACCAATGTAATTTACTGGGGCAAAAAATTGCTCGCACTTTGGGAAGCAGCCGAACCTTATCGACTCGATCCTAACACCTTAGAAACCATTGGAATAGACTATTTAGATGGCGTATTAAATCCAGGTGATTCTATTGCTGCACACCCGTGTTTTGATCCTAGTTGTGAATTAGATAAAGGTCAACCTTGCTTAGTCAATTATTCCATTAAACCAGGACTTTCGAGTAAAATTACTATCTATGAATTTGCGCCAGATGGTAGCTTATTACGTAGTCATTCTCACGTTGTTCCTGGCTTTTCTTTTATCCATGATTTTGCCATTACCCCTCATTATTGTCTCTTGTTACAAAACTCTGTTAGCTTTAACCCTTTTCCCTTTCTTTTTGGGTTGAAAGGTGCAGGGGAATGTGTTAGTTTTCATGCTGATAAATCGAGCAAATTGATTATCATTCCTCGAACTTATCCTTATGAAAAGGTGAAAATTTTAGAAATAAATTCAGGTTTTGTCTTTCATCATGTTAATGCTTATGAAGAGGGAAATAACATCTATTTAGATTCAATTTGTTATGATTCTCTCCCCCAAATTCAACCTGATAGACATTATAAAGAAACTGATTTTGAAAGTTTAGATCCTGGACAAATATGGCGGTTTAAAATTAATTTAGATCAGGAAACTGTTGACAAAGAAATGATAGCAAGTCGTTGTTGTGAGTTTCCCTATATTAACCCTAACAACGTGGGTAGAAACTATCGTTATTTATTTACAGGAACTGCTCATAATGAACAAGGAAATGCTCCCTTACAAGCTATCCTTAAACTAGACTTATTAACAGGTAAAAAACAGTTACACTCTTTTGCCCCACAAGGTTATGTCGGAGAACCGATTTTTGTACCCAAACCTGATGCAATCTCTGAAGATGAAGGATGGCTTTTGGTAATGGTTTATGATGGTGATAAACACCGTTCTGATATCGTTATTTTAGATGGTGAGAACTTAGAAAAAGAACCCATTGCCACTTTACATCTTAAACATCATATTCCCTACGGACTTCACGGAAACTGGACATCTGAGGTGTTTTTATAGTTACCTAATACAAGCTTATGACTTTCTACTTCTAGAAGTAGAAATAAGGTTCCGTGAACCCCGCTTTAACGAAGTCAGAAGTCAGAAGTCAGAAGTTCCTCGCTGCGCCGGAACGGAGTGAGAAACTTCTGACTTCTTGAAGAATTTTCCCTACCAATCAGCCGTTTTATTATAAGAAAAATTATGCTTCTAATAAAACTTTGTTTTTTGCTTCTAATTTAAGCTTGTATAACTCTTCTAAAACATGGCTAATTTTCTTAAAATTATAAGGAATAGAAGGTTTCATCGGTCGATAATCTAAAGGATGAGATTCCCCATGACGTAAAACAGCATTGACCACTAAACAGTCGTCTGAACTCAAATTGATCGCCCCATGAGGAACTCCTGGAGGAATGGTAATGACTTGAGGATTATATTCACTTAATGGGATATAATGATATTGCTTATTATGGAGAGCCACCAGAATAAAACTACCTCGAACCACTAATAATTGATCGGTTTGGAAATGATGCACAAACAGTTCGTCAATGGTTCCACTAGGAACTTGTACTAACATTGTCTCATCACTAGATTGTGGGGTGTAAAATTGTGACATTCCCCCTTGTATTGATTCGAGTTTCTGTAACGATATTCCTGGTTTTAAACTCATATTATTTTTCCTCTTTTTTTCTTTTTTCTCTATTTTAACAATTCTTATCGTAAAAATATGTAAAAAAAATCACATAAAGTTGCCATCATGTGATAAAGCTGTCAATTTACAGTATATTAGTTCTATCATAATCTGATAACGTTAGTAGTTCCAAAATTAATAACGCGAGGCTCAAGTTTTACTCCTTTTTCTTCTAAATATTGTAGCAAAAGGGTTTTATGACTAACTCATAACGACTACGATTATTAATTATTTATTAACTAGATGATATGAAGAAATATTAAATTTTGTAACTTAATTGAACTTTAACTTTAAGAAACAAAAACGATTATCAAGGTTTTATAAGGTTTATCAAAAATAATTCGATTAATTAAGTTAAAACTATGACTTGAACTGGAAATATCTAAGGTTAACTATAATTAGCTTTGACATAAGGGTCAAGGTCTGGATTGAGAGGTATTTAGACTTATTACAAGTATTTTAGATTACTTGCAAAATTTTTGTGCTTTATTTAGCATTTTCAGAAAACCCACTTTTTTTGAGGAGTATTCATGAATAAACTCAATCTCTTATCTAAATTGGCGATTTTTGGAATAGTTGGAGGAATTGGAGGAATCGGATTTCAAACTAACGCTCAAGCTGGAATGTTTGTAGATCAGGGTTACAGTATATTTGCTTCCCCTGATCCTGGAGATTTTGGAGTTGATGAACCAAATGTTTTACCTAATAATCCACCTGATTTTGCCAGCTTACAGTGTCCTTTTTGTGACTCTACTGTAAGTTTTGCTGTCTATCAACCTAGTACTAATAATTGGGTAACGGAATTAGAATTAAATCCTAGCCTAGTAGCTAATAATCCTGATTTAGACGCTCCCTATGTATTCTTTTACCAAGTTGTCAATACAGATCCACTAACAGTTTTTGAAGAGCCACTAAGATTGTTTGCCGTTGCAGAAGAGGAAAAAATTGGTAATGTAGGAATACCTTGGAATGGGCCTAGCTTATACTCTTCCGCCGGTTGGATTGCAGATACAGTATTTGGCGATCCTGATCTTATCACTATCCCAGAGTCTCCACCACACACAGCCAGTACAGATATAAATGATAACTTCGGAGCAATACCCGAGCCACCAGGAGGTTCCCGAAAAGACAATGGAACAGGATGTATTTCTGGGGTTCCTGGTTGTCCTGGTAACTGGATGCCAGATGTTTTAGACTCGGATTTTAAAGGATTTATTTTCTATTCAGGTGCAGTTGAACCTACAGAAGTCAACTATGGAATTGTCCAGCATAACGAAGTAGAGCGTCAAGGTGGTCCTTCACCTACCAATGGCTACACTTGGTTATGGAATACTAATCCAATCCCCACAATTGACGATGATTCAGATGGTCAACAGGGTCCTGGTGAAAGAGGTACGTCCTCACTACTATATTTAACGGCTCACACAGAAGAAGAATTCAATGTAAAAGCAGTTGAAGCTGGTCTTATAGATCCAGTGTGCGAAACTAATCCTAATCATACAAATTGTTTATGGCTTAAGGTAAACTATCCTTGGGCTAAAACTCAGGGAATTACAGGTTTTCTTCCAGATGAAGGTACATCTGGAGACGTAGCAGGACTCAAAGTAACGAAAAAAACTCCTGAACCTGGTACTATTCTTGGACTTCTTGCCGTTGGTGGTTTAGGATTAGGACTAAAACGGAAAAAGCAATCATAATTAATATTTAGGATAAAATTGCAGTTAAATTGCCTAGAATCTTTGTGCTAGACTAGGTGGTTTTCTTTTTTTATTTCCCTAAAGATTCGCTTGACCTCCATACATCTCCATCAAAACCAAAGCCGGGTCCAGATATTCTCCCCGATACTTCAACTCCCAATGCAGATGGGGTCCTGTGGTCCGTCCCGTCATCCCCACACGACCAATTCTAGCACCAGCAGGGACATCTTGACCCAACCAGAGAACCAGTCCCCCTTCCCTATCCACAAAATAGCGTCCTTGGGAACTATCTTCCACCGTTCCCATCAAATGACAATAGATGTGAGTCCATTGTCCTGATTGAATGGTAATCATGGTCCCGCAACCCGTATGGTCCGAAAGAGCAACCACCCGTCCTCCCCACCAGTTACGCACATAACTCCCCAACGGTGCAGCCATATCTAACCCATAATGGAATTGAGCGTTTCCCGTGATAGGAGACGTACGATAACCATATCCAGAGGTATAGGTTTGGAAATTTTCCACCGGAAACGACGCATATTGCCAGGTATTGGTGGAATTAGTCGCAGGGACGTATTGCGCTTGAGAAGGAATCTGTCGCCACCCATTGACACCCACAGGAAGCAATAATGTAGCGATCGCAACAGAGAGTAATTTTTTATTGAGTTTACGTCCAGAAGACTTGACACACTCCATCATCACACCACTCACACCGAATCACCGTAAAGCTAAAAAATAGACATTAGGTAGCATGATAGTTAGTAAAAGTATAGTCAAATATAGACAGACTAAATTTCATTGCAGAAATTCCCTTCGCTTTTACTTTGAGAGATTGATTCTCCTCGGGTGAACTACGCACCTCTCTATCCCATAGCGATTAAACGCATTTGGGACTGCTTTTTCTTTTCCTCTTAGAAGATTATCTCCCTGATTCAATTTCTGCTTGGTCATAATACAGAGGCTTGTACATAGGTTCTTATGTTTCCAGAGGTAGCTTGTCAGTCCAGGAATCTCACCCTATTGAACTCAGATCACTGACTCTTGAGGATATATCAATCCGCATGATAACTAACAAGGTACGAGAATGTCAAGATTGGTTCAATTTTCTGAAGACCAAAAACCATATTTGACTATATATGACTATATTTATGTTGAATGTTTATCATACCTCTTTTTGGCAAAAGTTGCTGAACAGTGAACAGTGACCAGTGACCAGTTAGGATTTACTATTGAGGCAGAGATTTCTAAATTTTTGCTGATTTTTTCGCAATTTTGTTAAAATCTATAAATTGTTAATCCATTTTTAATCAACAGTTTAAATTTAGTTATGGTCATTGATTTTATTCCCTTTCGCTTTTCTATTGATACCGTTGTCATTGCTGGAACTTGTTTATGGTCATTATCTCTTTATTTGGTGCTTTCTTCTTTCAGAGAAAGTATTATAGAAGGGTTAAATCGTTGGTTTAATTTTGCTGAGCGATCGCTTTATACCTCTGAAGAAGAATTTGAAAAAACCCGTAGAGCCAGAGAATCTCAAAATGCTTTTTATGCGTCTCTTTTTAGTATTCTTCCTTTTTTTATTATTGGGGGATTATGTAATTGGGGAGTAGAATTAGGCTTAGGTCAAAGTTGGTCAATTAGTATGGGTATTTTAGCTTGTATGGCTTGCGGTGTTTATGAATTAGGTCGTCGAAGCACATAAATAATTAAGGAAGTTTTATTATTATGGAAAAAGCCACATTTGGAGCGGGATGTTTTTGGGGAGTAGAGGCTGCTTTTCGTCGGTTAAAAGGCGTTATTTCTACTTCAGTTGGTTATATGGGAGGACATTGGCCGAACCCTTGTTATTTAGATGTTTGTGCCAGAATAACGGGTCATGCAGAGGTGGTACAAATTGAATATGATCCAACTATAATTGGTTATGAAAACCTCTTAGAAACCTTTTGGAAGATTCATGATCCTACTAGTTTAAACCGTCAAGGACCTGATCGGGGTGAGCAGTACCGTTCCGTAATTTTCTATCATAATTCTGAACAGGAAATACTAGCTAGACAATCTAAATTGAAACTGCAAAATTCTGGTGAATATGATCAAGATATTGTGACCCAAATCAAGGCAGCCTCCGATTATTATTTAGCGGAAGACTATCATCAACAATATTTTAAAAAAAACAAGCTAAAAAAACCTACTAGATGAAAAATTTTGATTAATGGTAAAAGAACGTATTTTGACATCCAGTGAAGAAGGAATTTATTTGTTAAATGAATATTCTGGCTGTTTCTCTCTTGCTACGATTAGTCATCTTCGAGGAGAAATCAATATCAATAAATTAAAACAATCTAAAGTATAAATTTTTCTTATCACCATAACTACTGGAGAACCTATTTTGCACTTTCATGATTCAGTTGACGAATCTCTATGAATTCCATTAGCATAATAGTAAAATTAACTCATAGATTCTATGAGTCTTTTCGTTTAATAAAAAGTGATTTATAAAGAAACGTTAAACTTATTAGAGTGGCCTCGGCTTTGCCAACAGTTAGCAACCTTCGCTGCTACGAAAATGGGAGCAGTAGCAGCGCGGAATTTGCCTGTACCCACCACGATAGAAGAAAGCAAAGAACTTTTAGCCCAAACTCAAGAAATCTACCGTTTAGAACAAAATTTAGAGATAACATGGACTTTTGAAGGGATAGCCGATGTCGGAAACTCGTTAAAAAGGGCCACCTTAAAAGGTAGTCTTTCAGGACAAGAACTACTCAATATTGCCACTACTTTAGCAGGAATGCGACGGTTAAGACGCATTATTGATGATTGTGAAGAATTACCCGTTTTAACAGACTTAGTAGCCGATATTAGGACTTATCCTGAACTCGAAAAAGCCATCCATCACTGCATCGACGAAGCTGGAAAAGTGGCTGATCGTGCCAGTCCCAAACTCGGAGAAATCCGTCATAACCTTAAGGAAATTAGGGATCGCATCTATCAGAAACTGCAAAATATTATGCAGCAAAAAGGAGCAGCGATGCAAGAAACGGTAATCACTCAACGAGGCGATCGCTTTGTCCTTCCCGTAAAAGCAGGTCAAAAAGAGCAAATTCCAGGGATTATTCACGATACGTCCGGCACCGGTGGCACTTTCTACATTGAACCCAACTCCGTCGTGCAAATGGGCAATAAACGCCGTCAATACTTGCGACAAGAAGAAAGAGAAGAAGAAGCGATTTTACGCCAGTTAAGCGAACAAGTGGCCGAAGTAGCCGAAGACTTAGAGTATTTACTTGCCATCGCCACCGTTTTAGACTTAGCCACCGCTAGAGCTCGTTATAGCTTCTGGTTAGGAGGAAATGCCCCCAGATTTATCGAAGACAAAGAAACCATTACCCTCAGACAGTTACATCATCCCCTATTAGTGTGGCAAGAAAGACACGAACAAGGATTACCCGTTGTTCCTATTAATGTACAAATTAACCCAGATATTCGTGTTATTGCCATCACCGGACCCAACACTGGAGGGAAAACTGTCACCCTCAAAACCGTTGGTTTAGCTGCCTTAATGGCCAAAGTTGGCTTATTTGTCCCGGCCAAAGAACCAGTTGAATTACCCTGGTTCGAGCAAATATTAGCCGATATTGGAGATGAACAGTCCATTGAACAGAATTTATCCACCTTTTCCGGTCACATTCGTCGTATTGTTCGCATTTTAGAAGCTTTAGAGGGAACAGAGAACAGGGAACAAGGAACAGTTTTATCTGAAACTTCCCACCCTCCCCAACCCTTCCTAATACTCCTCGACGAAGTCGGTGCCGGAACCGATCCCGCCGAAGGGAGCGCACTAGCGATCGCCTTATTGCATCATTTAGCGGATCATGCCAGGTTAACCATTGCTACCACCCATTATGGAGAATTAAAAGCCCTCAAATACGAAGATTCGCGCTTTGAGAACGCTTCAGTGGAATTTGATGATCGAACCCTTTCCCCCACTTATCGGCTGTTGTGGGGCATTCCAGGGCGGTCTAATGCCCTTAGTATTGCTCAACGTCTTGGGTTAAGTGGGGAGATCATTGAAGAGGCCAAAACTCGCATTGGGGGACTGTCTCAAGATGTTAACGATGTCATTGCCGGGTTAGAAGCGCAACGCAGACAACAGGAAGAAAAAGCCCAAGAAGCCCAAAAATTATTGCAAGAAACGGAGAAATTTTATACGGAAGTGACGGAAAAAGCGACGGCTTTGCAACAGAGAGAACAAGACTTAAAACGGTATCAAGAACTAGAAGTCCAAAAAGCGATCGCAAATGCTAAAGAAGAAATCGCCCAAGTAATTCGTAATTTACAAAAAGGTAAAAAAACAGGCCAAAATGCTCAAAAAGCAACGGAAGCTATTGACAATATTAATCAACGTCAGTTAACCAAAAAAGCTAAACCAAAGGTAAGTTATCAGCCCAAAGTTGGGGAAAAAATTCGCCTCTCTAATTTAGGGCAAACTGCGGAAGTGTTAGGGATTTCTCCTGAAGATGAAGAGGTAATGGTACGGTTTGGACTGATGAAAATGACCGTTTCTTTTAGTGATATTGAGTCATTAGACGGTCAAAAGGTAGAAACCAAGGTTAAGGAGAAAAAACAATCGCTTACACCGCCACCGCAACCTTCTAAACCCAAAGATGTTCCTGTCATTCGCACTTCTCGAAACACCATTGATATTCGAGGAAGTCGTGTTGCTGAAGCAGAAGCCGACTTAGAAAATGCCATCGCCCAAGCCACAGACTCAGGGGTATTATGGATCATTCACGGTAAAGGTACGGGTAAGTTGCGTCAAGGAGTTCATGAGTTTTTGAAACGTCATCCTCAGATAGCAAAGTTTGAGTTAGCGTCTCAAAAAGAAGGGGGTTCCGGGGTGACATTGGCTTATTTTAAGTAACAGTGTCTAATTGTTCTTTAACCCATTGACGGAACGCTTTTATGACTTGATTTCTACCAATAATACGACTTTGTTTGAGACAATCAACTAAATAATTAAGGGGAATATTTGGGAAATTGGGACTTGTTTTGACTTCTCGATATTGACCTTTTTCTAAGATATTAATTTGCAAAGCATCTTCTTGCAATCGCCATAATTCAGGGACACCTAAAGCAGCGTAAGTATCAGGATAGGTTCGAGAGGTGATATCAATTTCAATGGCTAAGTCTGGGGGTGGATCAACCGTTAGATCAAGGCGGTTTTTCCCTCTAATTTTAGCTTCGTTTTCAATATAAAAGCACTGATCCGGTTCTATTCCTTTACCCAGTCTAGGGTGTTTAAACGTAGTAGAACCCAGTGTTCTAAATTCTTTATTGAGTTCTTCTAAAATAATTTTAATTAAATCACCAAGAATTTCTTTATTATCTTCATGTTCGGGTAAAGGGGTCATCATTTCTAAGGTTTCATGGTCATAAGCTAGGCGTAAAGCTCTATTTTCTCCTAATTCTGTCAAAATTTCTTCAAAGTCGGCCCAACTAATTGGGGAAAAAATTACTTTTTGACCAGAGGGAACAGTTAACTGTTTTAGCTGTAAAGCAACCATAATTTTAGCCTAAATCATAAGTAGTTAGATAACTATACATATTTACGCAATTTTGTCAAACTGCTTCATGAAAGTACATATTATTTTTAGTACAGACGCTCAAAATAAATCGAATTTTGTCAATTTAAGTCAGTGATCTCCCATATTCGCAACTCCTGTCCTACGTATTATCTAGCTTGCAGAGAATTAAATGATTTGTAGACAAACATACTGTAGATTTTTAGCATCACTACAATAGCATAAAATGGCGCAAACTCGTAAATTATTGATAATAATTCTTATACATTTAGTTATGTAACAATATTAATCAATCGAAATAAATCAACTAATCTGGTGAGATTATAAGTATTAATTATGTAAAATAAGAAAAGGTTAAAATTGTAGACAACCTAGCAAAATAAGAAACAATAAGATTAATTGAAATAAAGCTAAGATTGAGGAAAGATAAGGGTACAATGGGAAAGACGGGAGAATTAGCAACGTCAGAGGAGGTGCGGGATGACAACCTTAAGTTTGACAGGACAAGACATTTCTAAGTTCACAGAGCAAGATGTAGCGAATCTGGCAGGGCGACTCGAACAAGATGATTATACCAATCCCTTTGAAGCTCTCAAAGATTGGCACACATTACGAGCGATCGCCTTCCAACGCCAAGACCTCGCAGAACCTTATTTATACTTGCTCGATATCGAAGCTTATGACGAAGCTTAATGAAGTCAGAAGTTCCTCACTGCGTTCCGGCGCTATCGCACAGAAGTCAGAAGTTCCTCGCTGCGCTCCGGCGCTATCGCACAGAAATTGTTTTTGTAACAGGGATTTATGCCTTGTTCTGAAAGCTTTTTACTTTAACAAGCCAGGTTTTTGACCTTACTATCTCGATAATCATGCTCAAGTCTAAATCGGTCCTCATAGGCGTATGTGGTGGTATTGCTGCTTATAAAGTCTGTGAGGTTATTTCTTCTTTATTTCAAGCCGGGGCAGACGTTCGCGTCATCCTCACTGAAACTGCCCAACGGTTTATCACACCCTTAACGGTTGCTACCCTCAGTCGGCATCAAGCCTATACCGATAAGGATTTTTGGCAGTCTCCTCATTCTCGCCCTTTACATATTGCTTTGGGAGAAGAAGCTGATTTATTGCTCATTGCACCCCTAACCGCTAATAGCTTGGGTAAATTAACTTATGGGTTAGCAGATAACTTATTAACGAATACAGTCTTAGCCTCCCGTTGTCCCATTTTACTCGCACCGGCTATGAACACAGAAATGTGGGAACAATCGGTGATCCAACGAAACTGGCAACAGTTACGGCGAAATACTCGTTATCATAGCATCGGGCCAGGTTCCGGGTTATTAGCTTGCGATCGCACTGGATCAGGACGGATGGCCGAACCGACGGAAATTATCACTAAATTACAGTCCTTAGCCTACACCCAAGGACAACAAGATTTTAAGGGCAAACGCATTTTAATTAGTGGAGGAGGAACCAGAGAACATCTGGATCCGGTGAGATTTTTGGGTAATCCCTCTACAGGAAAAATGGGGTTAGCCTTAGCTCAAGCAGCCAGCGATCGGGGTGCCGTTGTCACCTTAGTTCATGGACCGATTGCCCCAGAATTACAGCCCATATCTGCCGATTATAAACTCATCTCTGTGGTGAGTGCTGAGCAAATGGAAGCAGTGATTATGACCCATTTAGTGGAGTCTGATATTATCATTATGTCTGCTGCGGTAGCTGATGTAAAACCCGCTCATTATAGTAATCATAAATTGCCGAAAAAAGACCTACCCACTGAGTTAAAATTAGACCCTGTTACTGATATTTTAGCTAAGTTAGGGAGTCTCAAAAAAGTCCATCAAACTTTAATCGGATTTGCAGCACAAACAGGAGATATTGTTAATCCAGCCTTAGATAAATTAAAACGCAAAAACTTAGACATTATTGTTGCTAATCCTGTCGATCAGACAGAATCAGGTTTTGGAACTGATACGAATAAAGCAGTGTTTATTAATGCTAAAGAACAACAAAAAATTATAGATTCTTGTTCTAAATTAGAATTAGCTCATCGATTATTAGACTTTGTAAAAATTAGAGGAGTCAGTAGTGAACAGTGAACAGTTATCAGCGAACAGTTATCAGTTATCAGTTCAGAGTCATGGAACACAGTATAGGAACTATTTTCTCGAATTTCAGCATCAGTCATCAAAACTTCAGCTATGCCTAAAGCTGTGTGAGTGTTGCCAAGGCCTTAAGTTATACATCGAAAGCTAACATCCTCCTCTTATAATGAAACACGGGAGCGCAAAAACTCCTATCTTTCAAGTAGGAGATGAAGCGCGACTCGGCTAATTTATTAGCCGTGAACATCGGTTAATGAGAAGGCATTAAGTGGTATCATGATGCCGCTGTTCTTCCATATATCTGCGAATGG